>CAZBUI010000001.1:0-52683 GCA_964495055.1 uncultured Candidatus Bathyarchaeia archaeon
CCTAATGACGGGTTACGGGAGAGGGATGACTTATGGCGCGTTCGGCGACGTGGTCATAGGGATCTGGATTCGTGGCTCTGACCTCAGCGTCTTCAACGGCAGATTAAATGTAGAGGGTAATTACATCGACTTCGCGCGGGGCGGGGCGTTCGGCGGCTTCCTCTCAAGGGACGGCCTTGAGGAAGACCCAGAATATCGACCCGATCTGTTCAACCACGAGTACTACATGGGTTTCGGCGTTGCCGTGCATCAAGCATCAGGCATCGTCAACATCGAAAACAACGTCATACGAAACGCCAACGCGAGGGGGATAGCCGTGACGGGCTGCCTCCAGACGGCAGACGTATGGATACGACGCAACACCATAGAATCAGACGTCTACGGTTCATATCCTTTCTCGAGCCCCGAGGCGGGGGCAGGCATTCTAGCCCAGAGCGCCTGGGGCTTCCCTTCGCCGGGGTTCAACGTCGAGATCGAGAATAACACCCTGAAGCTGGATAGACTGAATTACAGCGGCATCAAAGTCCTCGGCCCCGTGATGGACAGGGAGAAAGCAGACAAGCTGAGAGGCGGCAAGATAGGGAACAACCGCATCACGCTGCGGAAAGGATACGAGGGCATACACATCAGGAAATGCGACGACTTCGAGGTGATCGAAAACACGTTCTCCGGCGACGCGTACTACGGTATCCGGGTATCGGGACGAATGAGCTCCCCGGAACAGGACCTGAGGTCGCTAAACAACTTGATTCAGGGTAACGACATGAGCGACTTCGGTGTAAGGGAGCCAGACAGCTACAGCGATAACCATAATGACGGGCGAATGTTCGCAGAGTCACCGGGTGGTTCCTACACAGCCCACATATGGCTGGATAAATACTCGATGAACAACTCGATCAAAGCCAGAGCGGATGAAAAAGTGATTAACCAAGGTAAAGAAAACAAAATCGAGTACGCCTAACAAATTATCATAGGCGAGGATACCTTACCTAGTGTTTCTCCCGTGAACCCTCTTAGTCCTCGTACTCTTTCCGGTAGGCTTTCCAGTATTTTCGGCCGATGAACGCGAGAACCATTAGGAAGAGCATGCCTACTATTCGAGAACCCAGATCAACCATCCTTTCTTCACCTACATTCAATAAAAAAAAGTCAAGTTATCAAGACGACGGAGGATCATTGCAACAATTTAATACGAATACACCCTTTGGAGGATCGGTTAATCATAAACCCAAGTTTTACCTCGTTGCCTTGAGATGCAAGGTCATCAGCGTAACTCGCTTGATAAGACTAACGTGGCTATTTTATACCGCTGAGTACTCCGCTGCCTCCCGTCATGTGTTTAAGCCTTAAAGCCGCTGGGACGCTGATGTATTCTCTCGACTCGACGAAATTTACCTCACTCAAACCCCAGCCCTTGACGACGTCGAGGAAATCCTCGCTGTAGAACTCGTCGTTGAAGAGGTCCTAGAAAGCGAAGGTCCCACCCTCTCTGAGAACACGCAGAGCCTCCGCTATCAACTCCGTTCTATCCTCGACCCTTATCGCGTGGAACACGAAGTTGCTCAACATCGCGTCAAACTCACCGTCGCTGAACGGCAGATCCACGGCGCTGGCCTTCTCGAAACCGACCCTGCCGGATACGCCCTCTATCTCCGCGTTTCTCATACATCTCCGCCTTGAGTATGTCCAGGGCTCCCCCCAGTAGTCGATGCCCTTTACCAAGGCTTCAGGGTGCCTCCGCGCGAGGAGTCTAGCCACTGGTCCGCTGCCGGTGCCTATGTCGAGGGCTTTCCCACTTCCATCCCACTTGAGCCGGTCGATCAGAAGATCCCAGAACAGTCTCTGCATCGTCTTGTCGTCTTTTTCAAGCAGCCAGTATACGTATACAAGGTAGATGAAGAAGCCGAGAAACAGAATCGAAACTATCCTGAACACGCCCACAAATAGTCGAACGTCAAGGAACAGGGTGACGAGATAGGAGAAGACTGAGGCTAACAGGGATAACGACAATATTTTTAGGGGAACCCAGTTGCCGTAATCCGGCTTCTCCATGAATAAAAACCATATCTGACGGGAATAAAAAGGTGTATCAGCCGCCCACGGCGGCCACCCGGACTAGCCCTGCAGCTCGTTCACCAGCAGCGGCAGGAAGGTTCCCACGTCCGTGACCACCCCCACCGCCTGGCTAGTGCCCCGGTCGCTGAGCTTGGTCACCACCGCCGGGTTGATGTCGACGCACACGATCTTCACGCTGCTGGAGAGCATGTTCCCCACCGCTATGCTGTGGAGGGTCGACGCCAGCATCACCACATAGTCAGCGTCCCTCACCGCTTCCCTGTACCGAGCCTGGGCCTCGTCCATGCACTTCACCACCTCGGGTATGGGCCCGTCGTCCCTGATGGAGCCCGCCAGCACGAAAGGCACCTGGTTCTTTATGAGCTGGTAGAATATGCCGCTCTTGAGCCGGCCACTCTCCACCATGGCCCTCAGGGACCCCGCCTTCAGGACCTCGTTTATCGCCGCAATGTGGTTCCTGGGGCTCTGCACCCGGCTGTGTATGAGGTCCACCCCCAGGGAGGTCCCGTACAGCGCGCTCTCCACGTCGTGGACCGCCAACGCGTTGCCCGAGAGGAGGGCGTCCACGTAGCCGAGCTCCACCATCCGGGCAAGGTACGGCGCGGCGCCGGTGTGCACCACGGCGGGACCCGCCACCACCACTATCTTGCCGCCGTTCTCCGCCCTTCCCCTGAGGCTCCGAGCTATCGCGCGGATGATGGACGTCGCCGGCCGCTCCGGCGAGACGTCGCTGCCCATGAACTCGAAGACGCCCACACCCTCGCGGGGCCTCTCCGGGGGCTTGATTCTGACGCCTCTCTCGCCCACCACCACCAGGTCGCCCTTCTCCACCATGCTTATCGGCTTGCAGTACGCCCTGCGGCTGCCGGGCTCCACGATGATCTGCTTGTCCATCATGAGACCCTCTACTCGTACCCAGCCTCCGCCCATGTACACCCACGTCGGGTGATGGGTGGTGCAGTAGAACTCGTCGGGTAGCACCATGTCCGCTGGGGCGGGCAGGTACTCCACCTCAGGGGTCTCCGGTAGAGTCGCGCCCAGCCGCAGCACCTCCCCGAGAATCTCATCTAGATGCTCCATCGTCTCCCCGGCTACCCGGATCCTCGTGGAGCTGTAGTCATTTTTCTTCTTCCCAACATTGAACTCGAGGAACTCGAACTCGCCCCGCTGATCCATTATGGCGTCCAGAATCTTAGAAAGGATCATGGAGTCGATGAGGTGACCCTCGACTTCAATGACTTGGGAATAGGTCTCTTCGTCCTCAACGGATCGGAAGACTATCCCTCAATCAACTCACCAAGGGGTATCTTTCCGCAGGGACGGGAAATAAAGGTTACTCAATCAAACGATGCTCTGGACAGCCTTTTAACCACAATCATCGTGTAATGCCTAGGTGAGGAAATGAACGAAGACTCTCACCCGAATATCGTTGTGACTCCCCCCGGCCCCAAGGCGAGAAGCCTCATCGAGAGGGACCGGCAACTGCTTTCGCCCTCCCTCTCCCGCACGGCTCCCCTCGTGGGGGTGGAAACGGAGGGCGTGTGGGTAAAAGACATAGACGACAACATATACCTGGACTTCGGGTCAGGCATAGCAGTCGCCAACATCGGGCACCGCCACCCGAAGGTCACCCAGGCCATCATCGAGCAGGCCCAGAGATGCGACCACGTCAACAGCTGCGACTACTTCACAGTCCCCCAGGTAGAGTTCGCCGAGAAGCTCAGCCGAGTGATGCCTTGGAAGGGCTCGAAGCGCTTCTTCTTCGGGAACAGCGGCTCCGAGACCGTCGAGTGCGCCATCAAGCTCGCCCGGGCCCACAGCAGACGGCTGTACTTCCTCGGCTACATACGGTCGTTCCACGGCAGGACCATGGGCTCCCTAGCCTTCACGTCCACCAGCAGCAAGGCTAGGAAACACTTCGGGCCCATGATGCCGGGGGTCGTGTTAGCCCCGTACCCGTACTGCTACCGCTGCCCCTTCAAACAGGAGTATCCCGGCTGCGGGCTATACTGCCTCGACTACATCAAGGAGCACATCTTCAGGTTCGTCGTGACCCCCGAAGAGGTGGCCGGCCTCATATTCGAGCCCCTCCTGGGGGCGGGCGGCTACGTGTCTCCGCCGGAGGAGTACTGGCCGAGGGCCCGTGAAATGTGCGACGAGCACGGCATACTGCTGATCGACGACGAGGTGCAGACGGGCTTCGGCAGGACCGGTAAGATGTGGGCGTGCCAGCACTGGGACGTGGAGCCTGACATCATGTGCATGAGCAAGGCGGTGGCCGCTGGGCTGCCCATGGGGGTGTGCGCGGCCAAGGGCGAGGTGATGGACTGGGAGGAGGGCGCCCACGAGAACACCCTCGGCGGGAACCCGATAATAGTGTCGGCGGCCTCCGCGGTCATCGACGTGCTCACCTCAGAGAGGCTCTGGGAGAACGCCGCGAGGGTCGGGGAACACATCAAGAAACGGCTGACCGAGGCCCAGGACGAGGTGGAGATCATAGGAGACGTCCGCGGCAAGGGCCTGATGATCGGTTTGGAGCTGGTGAAGGACAGGGAGACGAAGGAGCCGGCTGTGGACGAACGGGATCAAACCATAATAGACGCATTCAAGAAGGGACTGCTGTTGTTGGCCGCAGGCCCATGCAGCATCCGGATGGCTCCTCCCCTCATACTCACGGAGGAGCAGGCCGACAGCGGCCTAGACATACTGCTAGACGTACTGAAGAACGTGTAGCCACCCATCCCCATCCTCGATGAGGGTTAATTGGACCCGATTTGACCGACTTATTAAAGAAATGGGTTAGAGCTGAGCACAGCCAAGGTTGAAAGCCGCCTCGTTTACCTCGACTGTTCTAGACGGGACACGGCTCAAGACCGCCTCGCGAAGGGACTCCTTGTCGAAGGGGAGTACCCCGCTGGCGGCCAGCGCCCCTAGGAGCACGACGTTCATGGTCCTCTCGTTCCCGGCCTCAGCCGCCAGATCCGTCGCGTCGAACGAAACTACGTTCCCTGAGAGCCTGTTTAACGCCTCGATAAGCTTGGAGACTTCGGTGTAGGAGTCGGCGCCGATGTTCGCGTCCATGGACGGAACCGGGCGGGTATTGGTGATTATCAGAGTCTCATCGTTGGCGTACTTCAGCGCCAGCCGCAGAGCCTCATTAGGCTCCAAGCCCAAGAGAACGTCAAGAGAACCGCTGGGGCACAGGGGGCCGTAGACCTCGTCCCCGATCCTCACGTGAGAGTGTACCTTGCCTCCCCGCTGGGCGGCGCCGAAAGTCTCCCCGACCCTGACCCTGAAGCCCCTCTTGACGGCGGCCTCCGCGACTATGTGGCTCGCGAGGACGCTGCCCTGTCCGCCGACGCCCGTGACGATGAGGTTGAACTCCTTCAAGCCCATGGCCGTCACCTAGAACTCCCCCTCTCCCACCTTGTCGTGGGCGTTGAACCTGCAGACCTCCTCTTGGGCGCATATTCCGCAGCCCACGCAGAGGAGGGGGTCGATGAAGGCCACGCCCTTGCCGCCGGCGGCGTTGGTCTTGGACTCGTCGAAACCGATGGCGGGGCACCCGAGCCAGAGGCACATCCTGCAGCCCGTGCAGCGGTCGTTCACCACGTAGTGCGGCGCTTTCTGCCGTTGGCGGCGGAGCTCTCGGGACCGCTGCAACGCGCACACTCTCCGCGGGACCACCACGGAGGGCCCGCCCTCGTGTTCAAGGGCCTCCTTCATCGTTTCTATGGTCTCCTTCAGGTTGTAGGGGTCGACGGTCTCGACGTGCTGGACGCCCAGGGCCCTGCATATCTCCTCGATGGACGGCGTCTTGGATTCCTCGCCGAGGAGAGTCACCCCGGTGGAGGGGTTGGGCTGGTGGCCCGTCATGCAGGTCCACAGGTTGTCGAGCACCAGAATCATCTGCTCAGCCTCGTTGTACACCGCGTTTGCTATCGGGGACAGGTTGGTGTGGAAGAACGAGGAGTCGCCGAGGACGCTGACTATCTTGCCGTCCCCGTAGCCGACGTGGTACTGGCCTTGGCTGAGCCCGGTTTCGCTTCCCATGACGTAGAGGGTATCCGTCATCTCGTAGGGGGTGGTCGCCCTCCAGCGTTTCGACTCGTCGGTGTCCCCGGCTTCGATGGGGGCCGCGGCGATGCCGTACCCGCTCATCTCGTAGCACCCTATGCCCGTGTTTATGATGTTCACCTTGTCCGCCGGCAACGCCATCTTTAACGCCCAGAAGCTGCCGATGTGGGGGCAGCCGGCGCACCAGGACGAGCTCCGCGCACACACCAGTTCAGAAAGCTCCTCTCTAACGGAGTCTTCCCCGGATAGAGGCGGATCAACATCCAAGAACCTTGCCAGCACCGACGCCACCTTATCCGGGTCTAGCTCGTCGACGACGGGCATCACGCCGTCGGTGAGCCGGCCGAGCACCTTGACGTTCCTGTCGAGGCTGTTGACGATCCTGTACAGCTGCCGTTCGATGAGGGCTTCACCCTCCTCGACGCAGAGAACTGCGTCAACCCCGTCGAGGAAACGTTTCACCATCTCCTCAGGCACGGGGTAGGGTGTTCCAAGTATCAGCAGGTTTACGCTGTCATCCTTGTCCAGCCTGTGTAAGGCTTCCTGTACATAGTTGGACGCCATTCCCGACGTCGCGACGCCCAGCCTAGAGCCGTTATCCGGTTTATGATGCAAGTTGTAGTCTGTGTCCTCGACGAAGCCGCGCGCCTTTTCTGTCTGCTGTTTCTGCCAGCGGTGCTTCTCTATCGGTCCGGGTGGCCCGTACACGTTCCACCTGTACGGGATCTTCCAGTGCTTGTCGAACACTATCGGGTTGCGTTTCCTCCTTATCTCGCCCAGCGTGACGTCTCCCGAGGCGTGGCTCAGCCTGGTGCAGCTCCTCACCATGACGGGGAGCTCAAGCCTCTCCGAGAGGTCGAACGCGTCTCGGGTCATGTCCTTGGCGGACTGCTGGTCCCACGGCTCCAGCACGGGGAGCCCCGCCCAGAGCCCTGCGAACCGCGAGTCCTGCTCGTTGGAGCTGTACCACGCCCCGGGGTCGTCCGCCACCACTATGACTAGGCCGCCGCGGACGCCCGTGTAGGGCAGCGTCATGAGCATGTCCATGATCACGTTGAGCCCGGCGCCCTTGCACGCGAACAGCGCCCTGCCGCCGACCATCGCGGCGCCAGCCGCCACCTCGAAGGCCACCACCTCGTTGGTGGACCACTCCGCGTGGAAGCCCATCTCCCTCGCCGCGTCCGCGATGTACGGCATTATCTCCGATGATGGGGTCCCCGGGTAGGCGGCGCCCAGCTGGACACCCGCCTCCACGGCCCCCCTAGCTATGGCCTCGTTGCCCAGCATGAGCACCCTCTTGCCGGGCTCATCTTCAATAATCGACACTTCGCTCTCCTCCATGACTACTCTTGTTTAGACGGTACCTGTTCAGGTACCCTAAGGCTGTTATGGCCCTCTCCGGCGTCGGGTACACCGGGACGCCGCTTCTCTGGAGAGCCTCGACCTCGATCTTCTGGACGTCCGCCCCGCCCAGATAGTTCACCGCCACGGGAACCCCTTTCTCCTTGGCCTTCTCCACTGCTTCTCCCAGGAGCTCGACGGTGCCCGGTATGGGGTCCCCGAAGATCACCAAGACCATGTCCGCCTCGCCGCTCTCCAGCGCGACCTCCAGCGCGTCCCTGTACAGGTAGTGCTCGGTGAGGGCGTTCCCGGTGAGGTCGAGTGGGTTCCTGAGTATGCAGTAGTCGGGCAGAACGGCGTCAAGCCGGTCCACGGTCTCCTGGGAAAGCGCGCTAAGGGCCAGCCCCGCCTTCTCCGAGGCGTCCGAGGACAGGATGCCCGCGCCCCCCGAGCTCGTCACCACGAGCAAGTTGGGGCCCCCCAGCGCGGGCAGCATCGAGAAGGCCTTCGCGGCGTCCAGGAGCTCCTCAAGGCTCTCGACGCAGATGCCTCCGCTCTGGGAGACGGCCGCCTCGAATACCTCGCCGCTGCCGGCCATGGAGCCCGTGTGGGCCAGCACCGCCTTCCTGCCCGCCTCCGTCCTGCCGCCCTTCAATATGAGCACCGGTTTGGTGGTGGAGGCGTCCCTGATGGCCTTCATGAGCTTCCTGCCCTCGTCCGTCCCCTCGGTGTACACCGCTATGACCTGTGTGCCTTCGTCGCCGCCCAGCCAGGAGATGAGGTCGGCCTCGTCCACGTCCGACTTGTTGCCGAGAGCCACGGACTTGCTATACCCGACGTGGTTGTCCACGAGGTGGGAAGGGGCCTCGAGGGCGATGGAGCCGCTCTGCGAGATGACGGCGACGCCGCCCACCCCCGCCACCAAGGGCCATGTGGCGCAGAACCCCGAGACGGGGTTGCTGACGCCCTGACAGTTGGGGCCGACGACCCTTATTCCTCCTCTGGCAGCCGTCTCCAGAACCGTCTTCTCCAGCTCGGCGCCCTCGGGGCCTATGTCCTTGAAGCCGCTTGAGATTATCACGGCGCCCTTGACTCCCTTCCGGACGCACTCCTCCATGACGCCCGGCACATACCTGGAGGGAACCACCACCACGACGGCGTCAACGTCTCCGGGCGTGTCCAGCACGCTTGGGTACGCCTTCAGCCCCAGTATCTCGCCTCCGCGGGGATTCACCGGGTAGATTGGGCCCCGGAACCCGGCGTCGACTATGTTCCGTAATATCTTGTGCCCTATCTTGTCAGGGTTGGCCGACGCGCCTATAACGGCCACCGAGGACGGGTCGAGAACCGCGTCAAGGTCGTCAGCGGGCCCCATGGCAGCTTCCTCCATGTCTTCGTCCCCGAGAATAACCCGGGCATCCACGATCTTCGCCGCGTCCCCGTAGACCATGACGGGGTTGAGGTCTATCGCGGCGACGCCCGGGTTCTCAAGCATCAGCCTAGACGTTTTGACGATTATATCCGCTAGGACCGCCTTATCCACCACGGGCATCCCCCGTGCGCCTTCTAGGATCATACGAGACTTTATCTCGCCCATCATTTTGATGGCCTCGTCATGGCCGAGGGGCGCCACCCTGAAGGAGACGTCTTTGATTATCTCGGTCAGTACACCGCCGACGCCGAACATGACCGTGGGGCCGAACTGGGGGTCTCTGGTGGCCCCGATTATCGCCTCCAATGAAGGTGAAGCCATCTCCTCCACCAAGACGCCGTGTATCTCGGCCTCCGGTACCTTCTCTTTTACACGGTTGATGATCAGGTCGTAGCTTGTGATCAGCTCGTCCTCGTCGCCGATGTCGAGGGCCACGCCGCCGGCGTCAGACTTGTGGAGTACCTGGGGCGACACGATCTTCAGCACGACGGGGAACCCGATCTCATGTGCAGCCTCGACTGCCTCCTCCCTGTCCCTCACGACGCGGTAATTCGTCGTGGGGAGCCCCACAAGGGAAAGCAGGTCCTTGGCCTCGTGCTCAAACAGAGCATTCCGTTTCTGCTCTCTTGCTTTGATGATAATCTTTTTCACTTTACTCATCTATTACACCATTACGCGTATAATAGATTATTATCACGTTCTTGGATAAGCGTCCCTTTGCTCAAGGCTAAACTTCACATACGTAAAAAACATGTTTCCCCCTAAATTTTGGTATAGTACTAACATGCAGGGGATTCGATTATAGTTCTAGGCCCTCTGAGTAAAGGTTGATTAGGAAAAAAAATTGGATTATGCAAAATCCAGGCCCAACGTCTCTAGTTTCTCTTTTTTGGGTATGCCTGTTTCCACGTCCCAGCCGCATATCGAGTAGTAGTCATTTAGCATGGAGTCGAGTTCTTCTTCCGTGATCGCCTGTCCGTCTGTAGGTCCCCCCATTAAAGGCTCCAGGAACCTTCGAGGAAGCGTATCGTCCCTTCTCGTTATTCCCTCACGTACGTTAAAGCATCTGCAGAGAGTGTTGATCCTCTCTCCCGTCTTCATGAACTCTTCAACCGTGTAATCCCACCCAGTTACGGCGTTCAGGATCTCCACAAGATCCAATGGTTTGTAGTAAACGCCTCCAAACCAGTATATGTTTAGGCAAAGGCTGAGAGAATTTATGACAGCCACCCAATCTGAAGTCTTCTTCATCGCTAGGACTTTGTCCCTTGAAGTATCGAGACGATGAAGCGAGGCAGCTATACCAATCTCTGGAGCCATGTCGGGGGACTCGAGGTCTGGGTCGTGCATGCTTTGGATGTGACAGGCGCCTCTATTTGAGACGGCATACATTAATCCAAGACCCTTTTTTCCCCGGGGTTCGTGCATGGGCACTTCTAGACCCTTGACCTCCATAGCAAATCGTTCAGACCCCTTCCCGATTTTTTGTGCAGCTTTTCTCACCCCTTCGGCTAAGACATCCCCAAGGGACTCTCTGTGAGCTATCATCTCAACCATTTTGATCGCTGCTTCCGCGTTACCTAACGAGAGGTCTAAACCGTCTGTGTCTTTTTTACTGAGTATCCCGTTTTCGTAGCACTCCATAGCGAAGGCGATGCATACCCCAGTAGATATTGTGTCCATGCTGTATGCGTTGCACAGCATGTTCATCCGAGATATCGCCTCCAGATCATCCACACCAATAAGGGAACCCAGTGAAGCCACACTCTCATACTCCGGGCCTCCATATTCAGGTGAGACAGGCCCAAAAGGTCCATCTCTCACCTCTACAACCCTTTTACAAGCAACAGGACAACGGGGACAAGCATCCCTGTTTTTTAGAATAGTATCCGACATTTTCTGCCCAGAGATTCTATCTGCCCCAGCAAAAACACCACTTTGGAAGTTTCGTGTCGGCAATAATCCATCATTTTGAAGATCTGGAACAAACCCTGCTTGTCCATATTCTCTGAGTAAAACGGTTAATTCGTTGCTAAACGTTTGTTTCACAATTTTTTTCCGTAATTCACTGACTTTTTCGGGATATGCTACATCAACTTTTTCTGTGCCTTTCGCAGCAATGGCTTTCAAGTTCTTGGCGCCCATGATGGCGCCCAACCCCGTTCTTCCCGCGGCTCTGTGAGCTGTATGTGTAATACACGAGAATCTTACCAGTTCTTCGGAAGCTGGGCCCTCAGCTATTACCGAGGCGTCTGGACATTTGATGTCCTTTTTTATTATAGACTCGGTTTCCGCTGACCATCTGCCAATCAGTTTTTTTGCGTCAATAATTTCAATGTGCCCATCATTAATCCATAAATAAACAGGGGTTTCTGAAGCACCTTCGACTACAAGTACGTCATAACCAGATTTTTTCAGGTCGTCGGCAAACCAGCCTGAGCAATTCCCTTCACCCCAGATCCCAGTTAGCGGAGACTTGCCGGCCACCACAAACCTAGTGTCTCCAGGAATCCCTACGGCGTTGACAGGGCCGACGGCAAACACCAGTTTGTTATCTATGTTTAGAGGATCTATTCCTGGTTTTAACTCTCTATATAATAGATTTATAGCAAACCCTTTCCCACCGATGAATTTCCGTGCGTCTTTCTCAGAAACAACATCGGTTGAAGATTTTTTATCAGTAAGATTTACTCTGAGAATTCGACCGTTTAAACCATACATGTAAGTATTTCCCCATATGAAAAATGTGAATTTTCTTATAAGTTATACTTCGAATTAAAACAATATTAAAAATAAGGAAAAACCATTTTTAATGGCTCATGAATGAAACAAATCCAGTAAAATCCATGCATTTTTATAAATAGATCTCATCATATCCACAAAATAATATTAATTAGTATATCTTAGAAAAGTTATATACATTTTCTAACTTTTTTGATGTGAATGTCAATGAGTGAAAAAAAAGGTTTACACCTGAAAGGTGTGATCCCAGCAGTAATAACCCCCTTTGATGAAACGGGCAAACTAGATCTTAAAGGACTTCAGATCAATCTGAGGTTCTTGATGAACCAAAAAGTCCACGGCGTCATGGTCAACGGCTGCACTGGAGAAGCAGCCAGTCTTTCACGCGAAGAACGCGTTCAGGTAATAACGACAGCCGTAAAGGAGGCTAACGGGAAAATACCGGTCGTAGCCGGAACTGGTGCGCCGAGTACCAGGGACACTTTGGGTTTCACCAAGGATGCGTATGAAGCCGGGGCAAATGCAGCCATGATCGTCACACCCTTCTTCCTCATACCCAACGAAGAGGGGCTGATGAAGCACTATAAGACCATATCTGATGACGTGGATATCCCCATAGTCTTGTACCATATTCCACAGCACACGGGGGTATACCTGTCCCCCGAAAAAATGACAAGGTTATGTGAAAAGATCTCGAACATGGCGGCGATCAAGGATAGCTACGGAAACGTCGGCGAGTTTGCACAAACCGTGCAGCTGGCTGGAGACAAGGTTTCTGTGATGACGGGGGGAGACGACATACTACTCCCGGCTTTCGCTGTTGGCGCCCATGGCACGATTATCGCTCTCGGTAACATCGCCCCAGAGATGGCTGTTGAGTTGTTCGAGTCTGTGCAGGAAGGTGAATTAGAGAAAGCCCGAGATATCTACGTTAAACTTCTTCCAATTGCGTCATCCATAAGCACCTCCACTAACTTCCCGGCACCCGTAAAGGCTGCGGTCCAGCTACTGGGAAGACCCGCTGGCCCCCCGAGAAGCCCAATAGTGCCGGTGAAAGAGGATGTGAAGGAAAAGATAAGAGAGGCTTTAGTCTCTTCGGGTCTTCTATAATTTTTTTTATGCAGATTTTTCTTTCTTTTCTGTCATGTACACGTTTGATGGGTCCAGGGCTTTTCTGATGTTTACGGGTGGATCGCTGTCAACAAAGATCAATTGCTGAACATTTTCGAGAGATTCTTATTACTTACGTAATGTAAAGGGGTTATAGTCTAATTTTGAGGTGATAAACGATAGTATCAACCTCCTATCCAAATGAAGCCCCTGTCTCCTTTACGCCAATATATAAAGTACAACGTAAACCCAACAAGCCAGATTAAAGCAAATAATACCCCTGCTATTCTATTAGGATAAATAATGCCTCTTGATATAAGCATCCAATATCCTACGGCTGTAAACAATAAAAAAAAGCCAAGCACATAAACTCTGTTCAATCTATCATAATACAGCCTCTTTTCCTTAATCCAATCTGCATCCTTAATTTGATCTCCATACTTCATCCCATCTGTATCCTTAGATAAGTCTGTATTACAGAAAGGGCAAACGAATTCGTCTTCTTTAATTGTTCTTTTACAGTGCGGACACACTTGAACCATCTATTCACTCTCCTTGGATTTAGTTTCACATAAGAGATCATCAATGTACATATAGAGATGATCACCAACCACAAATAATCATCTAAATAAAACTAATTATAGTTACTAAATAATTTTAAAATTTTAAATGAAAAGGGATATAAAATATTTAACAAGCTATAACAATAAAATGAAGGAAGAGAAAGTTTCTTTATTCGCAGAAATAATCAGTGATTTTTTAACTGAGGAAGAGTTTTCCTTAGAACTCGCTGAGAGATATTGCTACGTCAAGGACGTATCACCCATCGACGTTTCTGCGGATACCCTGCCTGATGTCATCGTATGGCCCAAGACCTCTGAACAGGTTTCTAACTTGGTTAGAGTTGCATCCGAGATGTCTGTACCCGTGATTCCTAGGGGTGCAGGCAGCGGGGAGGCGGGTGGCTCTATGCCAATCGAAGGCGGTGTCATCATGGACTTGACGTTCATGAAAAACGTCCTAGCCCTAGACGAGAAAAATCTCACGTGTCTAGTTGAGCCTGGCATTGTGTGCGATGACTTGAACTTCTTCCTCAAAAAGAAGGGGTTCTTCCTGCCTCCTGTACCCGCCAGTAGTGAAATGGCGACCATCGGCGGTTGTGTAGCCAACAACGCGGGCGGATATAGGACGGTCAAATACGGGTCGTTCAAGAACTGGGTGATGGAGCTAGAGGTGGTTCTCCCTGATGGCGATACCATCAGGACTGGAGCAAAGACGAGAAAATCCTCGTCAGGATACGACTTGACAAGGCTTTACGTTGGGTCTGAAGGCACGCTGGGGGTCTTCACTAAAATACTGCTGAGGATACATCCGCTGCCGCAGTGCATCAGGCTGGTGACTGCGACCTTTGATGACGTCATAGACGCCTGTGACATGGCTGTCGAGTTGATGTCCAGCGACATAATGCCTTCGGCGGTTGAGATAATGGACAGTCTTTCGATTGAAGCCGTGAGAAACTTTGGCGTGGAGCTTCCGAGATGCGACTCGATCTTGATTGTCGAGTTGGACGGTTTTGAACTCGATGTGGAGCAGAGGGTAGAAAGGGTAAGAAGAATTGCTTTGGATCATAATGCATCTGATGTTAATGTAGGGACAAGTGAGGAGGAGATAAACGCGTTATGGAAAGGGAGAAAGTCCATCACACCGGCCCTTGTCGCGATAAAGCCGAACATCATCGACGAGGACATAGCCGTACCCGTAGCAAGTGCCCCCGACCTCTTTAGACACATCAAGAAGATATCCGAAAAACTTGACATCGACATAGCGACCTACGGTCACGTCGGTGACGGTAACCTGCATCCAGACATACTGTTCGACAAGAGAAACCCTGAGGAAATTAAAAAGGCATTTATGGCTGTGGAGATGTTACGTGAAGCTACTTTATCGTTGGATGGAACAGTCACCGCTGAACATGGTATCGGATTAAGAAGAAAGAAATATCTGGAAAAGGAGTATGGGGAAAAAGAAGTAACAATAATGAATCAGATAAAGCTTGCATTAGATCCAAAGAACATTATGAACCCAAAAAAAATACTTGACTTGGGTGAGTGAAATGGTGCAGTTTAATGAAGATATTCAAGAAGAATTGATTAAATGCACTCACTGTGGAACATGTAGATCGATTTGCACAACATTTGCTTACAAAGGAAAAGAGTCCTATAACTCCCGTGGGAGAATATTTCTCTTGGAAGGTCTAGAGGAAGGGAAAATAGGTTTTGATGAAGGAGTAATTGAGAGAATATATTCGTGTAGCATGTGTAGGGCTTGTGAGTCGTTGTGCCCTTCCTCCGTCAAATTCACCGACATGATGAAGTGCGTAAGAAATCAGTTAGCCGCAGAGCATGTTGGGCCACTGGTTAACCATGAAGAGATGGCGTCGCTGATTGATGATTCTGGGAACATATTCGGTGAACCTCAGAGACTGGTTGATATTTCCCCGGAGGTGAGGAAGCTACCAGATGAGGCTCCAAATCTTCTCTATCTAGGCTGCACAGTGTCTGCGTTTCAACCCGCCCTCGCTGATACGACGATAAGGATCTTACTCGAAGCTGGGTACGACTTCACCATGATGAAGGACGGCGAATATTGCTGTTCATCGTTTCTGGATCTGGTGGGGTTAAAGCAAAACTATGAAGCCGCGATGGAAACGAATTTACGGAGACTCAAATCTCTGGGTGTTTCAAATGTAGTCACTATATGTCCTTTTTGTTATGGGGCGTTCCATGAGTTATCTGAGAGAGTCAAGTCAATAGGCTCACAGCACACGACTGAGATACTGTATGACCTTGTGAAGAAAGGGAAATTGGACCTGAAAAAAAGCTTCGATCACACTGTTACGTATTTCGATCCTTGTCATCTGGGGAGATACCATGGAATGTATGAGGTCCCGAGGGAGCTAGTCAAGTCGGTGCCGGGAATAGAGTATGTGGATATGAAGAGGAACCGGGAGAGCTCTTTGTGCTGTGGAGGGACGATAAGGGTGCCGTACTATGATACTAGATCCGGTATGAGTGAGATGATTGTCAAGGACGCCTATGAGTCGGGTGCCGAGTACATTATCACTGCGTGTCCCAGTTGTCTGCATAACCTGAGCACCGTGTCATTTGAGTACGATATAGAAGTGATGAACATTGAGGATTTGATTGCGTACTCCATGAATATCTAATATTCACTTTTAATGTATGGAAAATATCTAGGGTTTTATGGGTTTTAATACAGTTTTTTCAGTATTTTTCCGTTCAAGGCACCAGTGTACTCCCCGTTGTCAATGGTTATCGCGCCGTTGACGATGACCGCGCTGATTCCTTCAGGGTAAACATGAGGGTTCTCGAAAGTACTCAGGTCCTTGACGTTCTCGAGGTCAAACACGGTTATGTCCGCCTTCATGCCTTCAAGCAGCAACCCCCTGTCCTGAAGCCCCATCCGAGAGGCGGGCATGGACGTCATACGCCTGACAGCCTCTTCGAGGGTAAGCACCTTTTCCTCCCTCACGTAGCGCCTGATGTACCGTGGAAACGCACCATAACACCTTGGGTGGGGCTTGCCGGCTCCAAGTGGGCCGAATGGGGCGAGCATCCAACCATCGCTACAGGGCATCACAGCGGGGTGCTGGACCATGGTTGTTACGTCCTCCTCGTTACCCCAGAAGGTCACGTTCATCGCCTCGGCTCGCTCGTCTATCAATATGTCACAGAACGTGTCCACTACATTTTGGGCTCGCTTCTCGGCTATTTTTTGGAGGCTCATGCCCTCGATGGGCTTGTTTTTCTCGCTCTTGACGAAGCTGACTATAAGCTTGTTGAAGTCTCTGCCGGTTTTTTCGAACTCCTCCGCGAGCCTCATCCTTACCTTGGGGTCCTTTAGGCGTTTCAGCATGGTCTGGACTCCTCCGACGTGGAGCCAAGCGGGGATTGCCTGTGTGAGCAGGGAGGATCCAAATGTATAGGGGTAGATATCAGCCGTGATGTCCACGCCTCCTTCTCTTGCCTCGTCAATCTTCCTTAGGGTGGTGGACTCGTGTCTGCCGTCCAGCTGTCTCTGGTGGCCACGGCTGTACCCGATGTGGGATACTTGTATAGGGACGCCTGTGGTCTTTCCCAGCCTTATGGTGTCATCGAGGTTGGTCTCGTTATCCCTCATGTGGGTCGAGTAGAGTCCACCGTACTCCTTGATGACGTTCATCAGGTCTACAAGCTCCTTCTCACCGGTGAACATACCCGGAGGGTACCCCAACCCGGTGGATAATCCGTGGGCCCCGCTTTCCATTGCATCGACTAGGAGTTTCTTCATTGATTCGAACTCGTCCGCTGTGGGGGTTCTGTCCTCAAACCCCATTACGGCTATCCTGATGCTGCCGTGGCCGATGAAAGGCACCATGTTCAAGCTGACGGCGTCAAGCCTCGCCAAGAACTCGTCCATCGTCGACCAATCCCAGTCGATCCGGAGGCCGGAGGTGAACGGCAACAGGTACTCAATGAGGTCTTCCCTGTGCTCCGGCGTCAATGGATACATGCTGAGCCCGCAGTTGCCCATCGTGACAGTCGTTACTCCTTGATGGGCGAAGCTGAGACAAGCGGGGTTGCCGAGAACCGTATGGTCGGCGTGGATGTGGATATCGATCCAACCAGGCGATACCACGAGACCCGTAGCATCTATAACCCTCTCTGCATCGGATTCAGAGATAAGACCTATTCTTTTGATGGACTCGTCTGAGATCCCAACATCGGCTTTTCTCCATGGGCTACCGGTGCCATCGATGACCCGTCCACCCTTGACGAGAACGTCGTACATGGAGACCGGTTTGTTGAAAACGTATTTAGATTTTAAGAAAAAGAGGTCTAATGGTGCGCGCATATTATTATAGAAGAATCGAGAAATGCAGCAGCGATTGAGATGGCTTTGCAGGAAAGCCCCACCATCGTCGTGATAACCACGCCCTTCGGAGACATAGAGGTCGAGATATTCCATGACAGGGCTCCGGTAACCTCGGAGAACTTTCTCCGATACGTGGACGACGGCCTCCTCGACGGGACTACCTTCTTCAGGACCGTCACCATGGAGAACCAGCCCGGCTCGGACGTGAAGATAGAGGTGATCCAGGGAGGCACGAAGCCCGAGGACGCCGCCTACCCCTCAAAGTACCCCCCGATCGAGCACGAGACCACCGAGACAAAGGGGCTGAGCCACGTGGACGGAGCCGTCTCCATGGCGAGGTGGGCCCTGGGGACGGCGCCCTCCAGCTTCTTCATCTGCATCGGAGACCAGCCCGAGCTGGACTACGGGGGCAATAGGAACCCGGATGGGCAGGGTTCGCGGCGTTCGGACTCGTCAGAAGCGGCATGGATGTGGTCAGGGAGATCCATAGGCAGCCCCACGAGGGGCAAAGGCTTGAGCCTCCCATAGAGATAAAGCGCTGTAGACGCATCAGCTGACGCCTCTTTATCCCCCGCAGAGACTGGCACCCCTTAAAGCCTCAGAGACGTCCATAGGATCATGAGGATCGGCGTCCCCCCGTGGCTCGCCCTGCTGCTCCTGGCGCCGGCCATGGGCGAGCTCCTCTCGGGCTCGGCGCCCCCGGCCGAGTTCTTCCAGCCCTTCGGTTTCACCATCCTCGTGGCCCTATACGGCTGCGGGGCCCTGGTTTGCAGGGAGCTCAAGGTGCGGTGGAGGAAGGGCGTGGGCACCCTGGTGCTGTTGGGGTGCGGCTACGGCGTCCTCGAGGAGGCCCTCATGGTCGCCAGCTTCTACAACCCCGCGTGGATGGCCCTCGGCGTCCTTGCGGGCTTCGGTCGGGCCTGGGGCGTGAACTGGGTCTGGGCGGTGGAGCTCACCATGTACCACGCCCTCTTCAGCGTGGTGACGCCGGTGCTCCTCGTGGAGCTAGCCTACCCGTCCCGCAAGTCGGAGCCATGGCTCACCGATAGGCGGCTCAAGGTAGTGGCCGCCGTCCTGCTCCTAGACGTCGTGGCTGGGTTCATCTTCTTCGGCTCGATGCTGGGTTTCTGGCCCCCAGCGGCCCAGTACCTCCTAGGGGTAGCCGTCACGCTGGGGTTCGTGTACGCGGCCAATCGCCTGCCAAGCGACTGGGCGAGAAGGGGACGCAGACCCATGCGCCGTCCCGCCTTCTACACGGCGGTGGGCTTCTTCGCGGCCCTGGCGTCCGCGCTGACGTTCGGGTGGCTTCCTTCCATATCAGACAGCTTATTCCACCCGCTTCTGGTTTGCGTGGTGGGCGTCGCCGTGGTCTACGGCGTAGTCAGTTACCTCGCGGGCTTCGAGTGGCGGAAAGCCAGGAGGAGCCACCTCATGGGGCTCGTCTCGGGCCCGGTGCTGCTCTTCATACTCGTGTCACCCATCCAGGAGCTCGACTCGTCGAGACCCGACGACACCTCAGGCATGATCATCGTCGGGGCCGCGTTCCTGCTCCTCCTCGCTTTGCTATGGCTGAAGATCAGAAGAAACGATACCCACCTATCAATGATCACGACGGAGACCGATGAACCTGAAGAACCAAAAGAATTCGAATAGAGTAGGGAAGTCTTCGGCTAACCGTCCTCGTACCGGAAGATATCCTCTATGGTCGTGTCGAAGTAGCGGGCCAGCTTGAACGCCAGCTCGAGGCTGGGGTTGTACTTGCCGGACTCGACGGCGTGGATGGTCTGACGTGTCACCTCCAGCTCCTCGGCCAGCTGCTCCTGCGTCAACTCCTTCATCGCCCTCAGCACCTTCAGGGTGTTCTCCAACGGGTCAGCCTCCCATCTGGTTCTTGTAGTACCAGTTGAAGAACGCGTTAACGCCTAGAATGATGTTGGCCAGGAACGCCAGCATGTACCCCAGCTCTTTGTTCGCCGTGTACCCCAGGTAACTGGCCTCGACTAACCCTATACCGACCACCGCCAGCGAGACGGTCACCAGCCCCAGGGTGGCGTTGGCCGCCTTCTCCTTGACTAACTTGGTTCTCTCGTCGTAGAGTACATCGTCCACCCTCCTCTTGGCTATGATCAGCACCACCATCCCCAGCAGTACCCCGCCTAGGGCCAGCGACCAAGTGTTCCATAGGACGCTCACCGCCATCGTTATGCCTATGAGTGCCGCTACCGCGGCTCTTATCCTGTTGTATGTTTCCTTATCCATACCTCATCATGTAAAGTATACTTTACATTTTGTAATATATACTTTACTAATTGTAAATTAATCTTTACAATGGATGGTGTTGGTCCAGACAGCCAACACAAAACCACCAACTGCAGCCCATGGAACCCACTCGAGCCAGACGCCCCTGACGCGGTAAGCCCAGGCAAGGCATAATCCACGCGCAGCATAGACAGCCTTTGATCGAGCCCAGTATCTACACACTATAAGTAAATATTATATACATAGTATATACAGTGAGATCGGGTTCCGTTGAGGCCCATGAGCCGGATGCGGAGCCTTCTAAGGAAGGAAAAGAAATGGGAAAATTCGCGTATTACATAGTATATGGAAACATAGCCCCCAAGGAAGGCATGACGATAGAGGACGGCTTCAAGAAAATAGAGAAAGAGCTGAAGAAACATGGCTTGGAGCTAGCGTTCTGGGGCCACCCGTGGGGAACCACTGAGGACACGGTCTACGTCATCAAGGGAGACATAGACAAGTACGAGGCGTTGATGCTGAAGGAGAAATACTCCGAGGCAACGTCCATCGTCACCAACCAGAAGACACACATAGTGTACGTCAGGTGAGTCGTCCACCCTCGTCAAAAACGTGAAAGAAATACTGGCACCTTCATACGCCTAACCACATTTTTTCCGTATGTTCAAGAGTGAAACCCTTATCCGGACGCCTCCGAGAGACAGTACGTGAGCGACATGACCCTAGACCAGTACGAGTACGGGGTATGCGGCGTCTACTGCGGCCAGTGCCCCAGCGGGAACGGCAGGGTGAGGTACGCCGCTGGAGAGCTCAAACGCCTCGTGGACACAACCCGGTACGGCTGGCTCGAGGAAGCCGTCAACAGCTTCAGCTTCAGCGAGTTCAGGAAGGGCCTGGAGTGGTTCAGCCAGGCGCAGTGCCAGGGCTGCCTCGGCGGAGGTGGTGCCCCCTGCCGGAACCGGGGGTGCGCCGAAGAGAAGGGGCTCCGGAGCTGCCTGGAGTGCGGCGACTATCTCGTCTGCAACCACACCGAGTACGTGAGGGACACGTACCCCTTTGTGGTAGACAACTACCGGCGCGTAGGGGAGGTGGGTCTGGAGAAGCATCTAGAGGAGGAGGAGCAGCGGGCCAGAGCCGGCGTAGACCTCATGGGCCACCTAGAGCGAAGGTACTGCAAAACAGTGGAGCTAGAGGACGAGTGACTCTCACCCTCGAAGAGAAGATAGGCCAGATGCTCGTCGTCGGCTTCCACGGCCACGAGCCGCCGCAACACATACTGGACTGGCTCAGGGAGGGGCGCATCAGCGGAGTCATCCTATTCGCCCGCAACATAGACACCCCGGGGCAGGTAGCCGAGCTCACCGGGGCCCTCCACGAAGCAGTCAGGCGGCCCATACTCGTCGCCATCGACCAGGAGGGCGGCGTGGTGGCCCGGCTCCGAGAGGGCTTCACCGAGAGCCCGGGAGCCATGGCCCTGGGCGCCGCCGACGACCCCAAGCTCACCGAGGAGGTCTCCGTGGTCCTGGCCACGGAGATGCGGGCCCTGGGCATCAACTGGAACCTGGCGCCGGCCATCGACCTCACCCACGACATCCGCAACCCAAGCGTCGGCGTCCGCAGCCTGGGCTCGGACCCGGTGCACGTCAGGCGGCACGCGTTGGCACAGGTGAGAGGCTTCCAGAGCGCTGGAGTAGCGGCCACCGCCAAACACTTCCCCTGCAAGGCTAACACGCCGGTGGACCCCCACGTGAAGCTCCCCGTCATAGAGGGGCTTCTCGACGACATGTGGGACACCAACCTCGTCTCCTTCCGCGCCGTCTGCGACGCCGGCGTCGCCGCCGTGATGATCACCCACGTCCAGTTCAAGGCCCTGGAGCCGGTGTACCCCAGCACCCTCAGCCCAGCCATTATACAGGGTCTTCTACGCCGGGACATTGGCTACAGGGGCCTCGTCACCACGGACTGCATGGAGATGAAGGCCGTCACCGACGCCTACGGCCCCGGCGAGTCCGCCGTCCAGGCGGCCAAGGCCGGCGCCAACCTCATCCTCTTCAGCCACACCCGGGAGCACCAGGAGGCCGCCTACGACGCCCTGCTGGACGCCGCACGCACGGGGCGCCTGCCCATAGAGAGGGTGGACAGCTCCGTCGCCCGGATAAACGAGGTGAAGGAGCGCTTCGCCTCCGGTGGTCGGCCGCCCCTCACCGTGATCCGGCGGCCGAGCCACCTGGAAACCGTGGAGAGGGCGGCGAGGGCGGGAACCGTGCTCCTGAGGGGCAAGCCCAGCCTGCTGCCGCTCATGCCGGAGGCTCGGGTCGCTGTGATCGAGTTCGCGTCGAGCCTCGAAAAGGATGCCGTGGAGCAGGGAATGGAGACGGCTTTCGTCAAGCATCTAAGAGACAGGCAGCTCATCGTGGAGGCCGTATCGGTTGACCCGTCAGTGCCCACCGAGGGGCAGCTTGAGCAGGCCCAGAGGCTCGCCGAGGACGCGGAGACGCTGGTCTTGGCTACGCGGAACGCGCACCTGTACCCGGCTCAGCTGGAGGCGGCCCAGAATCTGCTCTCCGTAGGGAAGCCCTGCATACTGGTCTGCCTGCGTAACCCCTACGACGCGGGAGCCTTAGACGCCAGTGCCGTTCTCCTCACCCTCGGGGACGCGGCGCCCTCCCTCGAGGCCGCCGCCGAGGCCCTCGTGGGCGGCTATGAGCTGGCGGGCAGGCTGCATGTTCCCCTCACCATGAGCTGAGGCCCATGGTGAAGCCGAGAACACATCCCCGGACAACCTGAGCCGATAATCACCGCCGTCTCCCTGACCCGCACCACGTCTTTACCGAGGCTGGCACTTCATCGTCCCTCATGGCTCTCGTTAACAACCCAAGGCGAGACCCCTCCACAGCCCTCAGCGCAGGGAACACGCAGAGCAGCGTCAAGAGGACCAGATCCAGAACCGCGAAAGATTTTTCGCCGCTGTAGAACGCCAGAAAATCCGGGACATAGACGCCCAAACCGCCGCCGCTGAGTGAGACCAATCCCCTCCCGACGAAATCGGCTAGATCGGTTAAGGTCAACGTGGCGATCATGATATACACTGGGCCTAGCCTGATGGCTGGCTTCGTGATCAGTCACCCCAATGCGGCTCCGAAGATAAATGAGGCAGCCAACGTGAAGGTGATGAAGCCGAGGCATAGAAGCGGCCTGGACTCGAGGAACTCGTTAGCCAAAGCGACGTTCTGCTCGTTGTTGCAGACCCAGCCGCTTTCAGACGCGTATGGAAGAAGCTCGACCCCAGCTGCCTCGGTGGCGGTGAAGGCAAGTCGTGCAGACAAAGCACTGACTGTGCACCATCCCGCCATGAAGGGCACGGAGCTCCTTAGAAAAGGGATACCCGCCTTCCTGTACATGAAGCCCAGCGACAGAGCCACGATGGCCACCAAGCCATAGTACATCGAGGCATCGACCAGAAAACGTGTCTGCAGAGACATCGAGACTAGGCCACTGAGGGGCTCCATCATGACCGTCATGACTCCTTGCCGCCGCTCAGGAGCATACATCGTTTAGGGTTACTTTTATGTATCCGTTGAGAGGGGGCTAGATGATGAACTCCTCGCGTTCGACCCTGCGGGACCGGACCCCCAGGTCGGCGACCCTGAAACCGCGGCCCCCGTACAGCTCCGCCTCGGGCTCCCCCACGTAGAGGGCGGCGGCTACTCGGCCCAGGGCGTCGCTCTTCATGATGCCGCTACCGCTTGCCGCCCCCACGTATATCATGCCGGGAGCCGGGGCGACGACGGGGATGCCGTCGTAGCCGTTGATGGCGTACTGGCCCGCCCACATGTTCATGGGCCTTACGTCCTTGAAGCACGGCAGATACTCCACAAGAACGTGGTATATGTCGTCCGTGTAGTAGCTCTCCTCCGGCTGGGGGTCGTCCTCCAGGCCGAAGCGGCGGCCCAAGTTGTCGGCGCAGCCCACCCATATGCTACCCTCCGAGACCTCGGCCTTCAGGTACACCCCCGACTTGGGGAGCACCGTCAGCGGCAGGGCGCCCAGCTCGTTGAGCCCCTTCACCTCGAAGAGGCCGCATAGCCGGGGGTCCTTGAACACGAATATGTGCCTCTTCTTGGGCCTCATCATGGCGTCGAACCCTATAGGGTCCAAGAGCATCTCGGCCCAGGCGCCGGTGGCCACCACCGTGGTGCCCGCCCTGATCTCCCCCCTGCTGGTCTCGGCGCCCTTCACGGCGGCGTTCTGCCAGACGAAGGGCTCGCCGGGTATCCCCAGCGCCTCCTCGGGCTCAAGGATCAGCCTCTCGGCCCAGGCGCCGTAGACCACCTCGCCCCCCGCCTCGAGGAACATGCGCTCGTAGCACCGGACTAGGGAGTCGGCGTCTATGCTGCCGCACTTGACGCCCTGCATGGCCACGTCCACGGGCTCTAGGCCCAGGATCTCGGCCTCCTCGCTGCCATTGAAGTCGGTGACGAGGCCCGGTATCATGTCGGTGAGGCCCTCGTCGAAGAACCGCAACTCCACGCCCAGCCGGACCATGGAGTCGAGGACTGGCTTGAGGCGGCGGTGCCGCTCCTCGCTGAACAGCCAGAGGTAGCCGATGTGCTCCAGCTTCAGGTCGTAGCCCAGGTCGCGCTGGAAGTGGCTGAACGCATCGATGGTCGAGTCCGCCAGGAGGTAGTTGGTCTTAGAGGTGAAGACGTTCCTGAAAGCGCCCTCGCTCTTGGCGCTGTTCCCCTGCCCCGGGCCGCCGAGCCTGTCAATGAGGATGATCTTGTCGTCTGGCCTCCTCCTCTTCATGTGGTACGCCGAGCTGAAGCCGAGGACGCCTCCGCCGACAACCAGTACATCAGTCTCCATGTATCGATCCCCAAATATAGCGTAATTTAATTGACGCAGTTACCTCCTCGATATATAACGTTTAGGAGCCGCCGGGGCTGGTCGAATCGACGAACGCCTAAGCGGCTGCCGACTGCTTGAAGCCGCTCTTGGTATAAATGAAGCCCAGCAGGGTGCCCAGAAACCCGAAGACCAGCCCTGCCCTGGTGCCGCCGCTGACGCTCTTCACGGCTAGAACCACGACGTTGCTCTCCACCCCGCTGAACCATTCGAGCAGGCCGTGCAGCATGGACGCGGCCAAGGACGCCGCGGCCGAGGCGACGAGTCCGGCCGCGAAGCCGCCCAACCCCTCCCTGCTGAACCCCAGATAGCACCCCACCGCGCAGCCAACGGCGGCGGCGAATGCCTCCAGGCTCCCGCCCCATAAGGCGAAGCCCAGCAAGCCACCGAACGCCAACCCGGACACTAGTAAAAGGCGGTTCTCCTTGACGGGATTCAGCCACCTAGTCTCTGCACCAGCCGCCCGGCAGACGGCGGCCAACCCGGCGAGCCACGTCATGAACCAGACCCCCCACAGGGCGCGTGAGCCTGGGATCATCCCCGTCTCGATGGTGTTGGTGATCACCGCCACGGCGCCCCTGTCCGCCACGAAGACCCTGTCCCCCATGGAGGTCACGGCTAAGCCCACCACGTCTGCCCCGGCGTCGTACACCCAGAGGGGCGCCGGACGAGGCGTGTAGAGAAAGTATACGCGCCCATCTGAGCCGAGGGTTACGGCGTAGGAGCCGAAGGGGGGCGACCAGACCGACTCGACGCCCGCGGCGGCGCCGAGCCTCCTGGCGTCCACCTCCGGTTCGCCGGCGAGGAGCCACGCCCTGCCTTCACCCTCGTACACGACCACCCTTGAGCCGTCGCCGGACATGGACACACGCGTGACAGGTGAGGCTGTCATCCACTCCCAGAGCCTCTCGCCGTCCTCCAGGGACAGCGACGAAACCCGCCCGCCCCCATAGGGATCGGTTCCGCCCACGGCCACCCGGGAGGACTGGGAAAGGGAGAGAACCCCGTCCGTCACCCCCGTGTTGGAGACCCAGACCGGGTCAGAGTCCTGGACATCGAAGAAGTAGGCCATGCCCGAGGAGTCCAAGGCGACCACGTGTCTACCGTCATAGGATATCTCGGCCGTGACGGCGCCCGCCCCTATGGAGTACTCCCAGAGCAGACCCTCCCTGTCGGAGAAAAGCAGGATGCCCCCATCCACCGAGGCCAGCATGTAGACGGTGGGCGGTATGCCGCCCAGGGAGTGAACCCCCAGTATGCGGCCGCCCTCCAGCCGCCGGCTCCACCTGGGCGCGTTGACGCCGAAGCCGAGGGAGCGGAACAGGGAGACGGTGTGGTTGACGTCCATGGCCAGGACGTAGCCTCCCTCCGAGGACACGAGGATGGAGGAAACGGTTGAGCCACCCTCATACACCCACTGGGGCAGCGTCCTGCCCTTCTGATAGTAGGCGACGCCGCCGTCGGCCGTCCCCACGGCCAAAGCGTCGCCCCAGTTGGATGCGTCGAAGCAGGTCACCTCCCCATCACATAGAAAGAGGGCGGTTGGCGTCCTCTCCCGGCTCGTGTAGTTGAAGACGACGTATGCAGCACCTGACTCCACCAGCAGCAGCAGTAACACGGCCAAGGTTGTGCGTCGATTCATAAGTTGCCTCAACTCATGTCTCTATAAAGATAAAACATGCGCAACGCCAGCAGATCCATCACGCCACCCTTTCATCGGGCTCCCTAAGAAACGTGAAAACTACCAACGCGGCCGACGCCGAGGCCAGCGCGGAGAAATAGAACGGCCACAACGCCCCGAAGCCCTCCCACAGGGCCGCCCCCACCAGCGGCGAGACAGTCAGCGCGACGCCGGGCACCACGTTCATGACCCCATACGTCCTACCACGCCTCTCCCTGGAAGCGATGTCTACTATCAGGGCCTCCAAGGCCGGCTGCTGCACATACGCGAAGACGTTGTCGAGCATCTGGATCAGCAGCACCTGCCTGAAGCCGGTGGCTATCGTGAAGACGAGGATGAAGAGGGGCCGGACCGCGTAGCTGAGCAACAGGCTGATTCTTCTGCCGAACCTGTCTATGAGGCGCCCGGTGGGGAGCCTCGTCAATATGCCCACGACACCCATGCCTCCCACAACTAGCCCCCACTGAGCCGTCGAGAGCCCAATCACGTCGGTGGCATATACGACCCCGTAGTTTGTCAAGACCCCCACGGCAAGAGAGTAGAGGAAAGCCCCGAGGAGAACCACCCTCAGTGCCTTCAGGCTTCTGACGGGCTCAAACGTCTCCAGGAGGACCCTGCGGAGGCTCTGCTCCTCGGCGTGGCCCGGTTGGGGAGCGTAGTCCTCATGCAGGAGCCTCCAGCGGCCGATGCTCGACAGCAGCATAGTTACGCCAGAGACGAGGAAGAAGGCCCTCAGCCCGGGGAGAAAACCAACCCGCTCTAGGAGAAACCCGCCCAGCACCGGCATCGTCATCGAGAAGAAGGCGAAGAGGGTGTGTATGGAGGCGAACGCGGTCGCCCGCCTCTCGGGCTCAACCGAGTCGGCGAACATGGCCTGCCTAGCAGGCAGTACTATGTTGGTGAACGCCTCCAAGACGACACCCGGGACGAGGTGCCACCACCTGGTGGCGGAGAAGTAGACGAAGGGCGCGAATGATGCCACGAGGCCGCCCCACACCACCAGCCTCTTCCTCCCCATCCTGTCCGTCAGGTACCCGACAGGGGGCTGGAGGGCTATGCGGGTGAGACCCAGGATGAAGCCCAGGAGGCCCAGGGCTGGCAGAGACGCGCCTATCTCCAGGACGAAGAGGGACCAGAAGGGGGAGACGAGAAAAAGCACGCCCTGGCCCACGGACTCGGTGACTGAGAGGACCAGCGCGTTCCTCCCCATACCGAGAAAGATCCCGTTCTGTTCCTCGACCATGTGATCGCCCTAACGTGGATACAGTATAACCTGATAATACCTTTAAGCTTGGTTTACTAATTTTCGTTAAATTTCTGATAGTAACAGATATTATCCATCCCAGCGCGATAGTGGTAGGAGAGTTCTCATCGAGTTGGAAAACAAGATTCTGTTCATAGGATGGTTTCCCAGCTGGTCGAAGGACATCGCGGAGCCGGAGACGACGCTGGTGGGGACCGGGTTCGACTCCGGCACCAGCCACCTAGAGTACGAGTTCTACGAGCACCTGGCCATCCACAACGTCATCGAGAAGACGGTGAACGCGGAGAGGGACGGCTTCGACGCCGTGGTGATAGGCTGCTTCTACGATCCGGGCCTCAGAGAGGCCCGGGAGCTCGTCGAGATACCTGTGGTGGGCGTCTGCGAGGCCAGCCTCCACGTCGCCTCCACGCTGTCCGCGGGCAGGTTCTCGGTCCTCGTGGGACGCCGGAAGTGGATACCCAAGATGGCGGACAACGCCAAGGTCTACGGCTTCGAGGACCGGATCGCGTCGTGGAGGGTGCTGGACCTCACGGTGCCTAACATGCACGACGCGGAGAAGACCCAGGCCGCCATACTCAGGGAGGCCCGGGGGGCCGTGGAGGAGGACAGGGCCGAGTGCGTCGTCCTTGGCTGCACGGGGATGGCGGGGCAGGCGAGGAAGGCGCAGGAGACGCTGGGCGTGCCCGTCCTGGACCCCGTGCTCATGGGGGTGAAGGCAGCGGAGATGCGGGCGACCCTGTGGAAACGGCACGGCATATCCCACAGCAAGATAGGTGGATACGAGGCGCCCCCCGTGGACGAGCTTGAGTCCATATGGTGGCGGGTCTACGGGGACAAGAAGAAAAAATGAGCGCCTTCGTGGGCTACGTCACTCGGATAACGTGTGGCACTTGACGAAGTGCCCGGGCTCTACCTCCACCATGGGCGGGTCCTCCCTCATGCACCTCTCGGTGCACTCGCTGCACCGGGGGTGGAAGTAGCATCCGCGGGGCACGTTCACCGGGCTCGGTATCTCTCCCCGGGAGACCACCTTGTCGGGCTTCACCGCCTCCTCGTCGCTCGTGATGACGGGGATCGAGGAAAGCAGCATCTTGGTGTAGGGGTGCAGGGGCTTGCTGAAGAACTCGCCGGTGGGCGCCACCTCGCACAGCTTCCCCAGGTACATTATGCCCACCCGGGTCGCCACGTTCCTCATGAGGCTCAGGTTGTGGGTGATGAACAGGTACGAGAGGTCCAGAGTCTCCTGGAACTCGATGAGCTTGTTGATTATTTTGGCCTGCATCGAGACGTCCAGGGCCGAGGTGGGCTCGTCGAGGGTTATGAACGTGGGGTTCGTGGCTAGGGCCCGGGCTATGGCGACCATCTGCTTCTCGCCGCCTCCGATCTTCGTCGGCTGCCGGTCCAAGTAGTCCTCGGGGAGCTCCACCATGCGGAGGAGCTCTATGACCCGGTTCCTGCGCTCCTCCCTCGCTATGCCGTGCACCCGCAGCGGGAGCTCTATGATCTGCTCTATGCTTCTCTTGGGGTTCAGGGACGAGCCCGGGTCCTGGAACACCATCTGCATGTCTTTCTTGAGGCTGAGGGGTCTCTTCTTTATGCCCGTGGAGATGTCCATCCCCCTGTAGGTGATCTCGCCGGCTGTGGGCGTGTATATACCCATGAGCGTGTAGGCCGTGGTGCTCTTGCCTGAGCCTGACTCGCCGACGAGACCGAAGGTCTCGCCCTCGTTTATGGTGAAGCTGATGCCGTCCACGGCCCTCACCGTGCCTTCGTCGGTGGCGAAGTACTTCTTGAGGTCCTTCACTGCCAGTATTTCTTTGCTCATGTCACTGTCCTCCGTAGAGGTAGCAGGCTACCTCGTGTCCGTCGCCGACGTGGTAGAAGGGGGGTGATTCTTCGCGGCACTTGGGCATTGCGTGGGGGCACCTGGGGTTGAACCTGCACCCCGTCGGGGGGCTCAGGTAGTTGGGTATCCTCCCGTTGATGCCCATGGGGATGCCGCCGCCCGTGAGCTTGGGCACCGCGTCGAACAACGCCCTGGTGTACGGGTGAAGGGGATCGCTGAACAGGTCCTCGGTGTCGGCGGCCTCCACCATGCTCCCCGCGTACATCACGTACACCCTGTCCACTAGGCCCTTTACGGCCCCCAGTGCGTGGCTGATCAATATGATGGAGGTTCCGTGTTTCTCGACCAGATCCCCCAGGAGCCTCAGCACCTGGTCCTGGATGGTGACGTCCAGGTTGGTGCCCGGCTCGTCCGCGATGAGGAGGTTGGTGGCAGAGACCAAGGCCATGGCGATGCATATCCTCTGCCTCATGCCGCCGCTGAGCTGAATGGGGTAGCTGTTCATGATCCTCTCAGGGTCAGGCATCTGGACCTCCTTCAGCACCTGGACGGTCTTCTCGTGGATCTCCTCCTTGGTTATCTTCCTGCCGAGGGAGAGCTGGTTGTACTTGATTATGTCCCCGATCTGGTTCCCCACCTTGAAAACCGGGTTTAGGGCGGCGGTGGGGTCCTGGAATATCATGGAGACGGTTCTCCTCCTCATCATCTGGAGGCCCCGCTGGCTCATCTTCAGGACGTTCGACCCCTCAAGATAGATCTCGCCTCTCACTATCTCGGCGGGGGGTGTGGGCAGTATCTTCATTATCGACTTGACGGTGGTGGTCTTCCCGCAGCCGGCCTCGCCTATGAGGCCAACCTTCTCGCCCTTGGCGACCCTGAAGTTCACGCCGTTGAGTACTCTGGTCACGCCCTCGTAGATGTTGAAGTTGACGTAGAGGTCCCGGATGTCTACAAGCATTTCACTCATCATCAATCACCCGCCAGCATGTCCCTCACTCCGTCCCCGAGGAGGTTGAAGCCCAGTATGATCACGACTATGAAGAGCGCCGGGAACAGGCTGATCCACCACTGGGCCGGGATGTACTTGGAGCCGTCGGAGACCATGGTGCCCAGGTCCGGCGTCGGCGGCTGGGCGCCCAGCCCGACGAAGCTAAGCGTGGAGCCTATGAGTATCACCCAGCCCACGTCCAGGGTCATCTTGGTGAAGATTGTTGAGAGGCAGTTGGGGAATATCTCCCCGAAGAGTATGTGAAACGTGCTCGCCCCCGTGACCTCGGCGGCCTGCACGAAGTACTCGTTCCTTATGGAGGAGGCGGCGCCGTAGACCAGCCTCGTGTACCAAGGCCACCACATCACCGTAACCGCCAGCATGGCGTTGTACAGGGTGGGCTCCAGCATGGAGCACACCGCGAGGGCCAGCACCATGGAAGGCACGCTGAGGAAGACGTCAGCGACCCGCATGATGGCGGTGTCCACCCAGGTGTCCCTCATGTAGCCTGCGATGAGCCCCAGCAGTACGCCGGGCGGCGTCGCCACCGACAGCACCGAGACCGCCATGACCAGGCTGTACCTGAACCCGAAGAATATCCTGCTCAGTATGTCTCTGCCCGCCATGTCGGTCCCGCATAGGTGCTGCCAGCTCGGCGGCAGCTTCGCGTTCTTGAAGTCCACGAACACGAAGGCGTGCTCCGGGTACGGCGCGAAGAAGTCCGCGAATATGGCTATGACGATGATCGCCAGCACAACGGCGAGGCCCAGTATCGAGAGAGGGTTCCTGGAGAACTTGTACCAGTTCCTCTTCCAGCGCTCCTTCAGCAGCTCGGTGTTCATGTCAGCTCCCCCTCAGCTTCATCATTATCCTAGGATCCAGGTAAGCCGTTATCAGGTCCACCAAGATGTTCATGAACGCGAAGAACACGCCTATGAGCATGACGACGCCAACTATGGCGTTGATGTCGTTGCTGAGCATGGCGCTCATGCCGTACCTGCCGAGGCCCGGCCAGTTGAATATGGTCTCGACGATGAACGAGCCGCCCATGGAGCCCGCTATGTCCATGCCCATGACGGCCACCGTGGGGATAAGCGACGGCTTCAACAGGTTCTTCAAAGTGATGGTTCTCTCGGGTATTCCGAAGGACCGCGCCGCCATTATGTAGTCCTTGTGGAGGTTCTCCACGACGCTGGCCCGGGTGATCCTGGCCTCCTGTGCCAGCCTGCTGATGACAAGCGAGGTCCCCGGCAGTATCATGTGGTAGAACGCGTCCTTGAAGACTGCTAGTTTGCCAGCGAGGAGCGAGTCCACGAGCAACAGGCCCGTGACCTTGGGCGGCATGGCCACGCCTGAGCTGAGTCTCCCCAGCGTCGGAAACCACCTCAGCACGTACCCGAAAATGAAGACGGACATTATGGCCCAGACGAAGCTGGGGATCGCTATGCCTATATACGATATAACGCGGACGATGTTGTCCCATAGGCTGTTCGCGTACTTCCCCGAGGTGACGCCCAGGATGATGGCCAGGCTCGTCGAGAGGATGACAGAGAATATCACCAACTCGAACGTCGCGGGGAAGAACTCCACGATGTCGCTGAAAACTCCGCGCCTAGTCACCAGTGACTGGCCCAAGTCGCCCCTGAACACGTTGGTCACCCAGTAGATGTACTGGATGTAGACCGGCTCGTCCAGGTGAAGCTGGGCCCTCAGCTTGTCCACGGCCCACTGGGGCGCCATGGGGCCGAGGGCGAGCCGGGCGGGGTCCCCCGGCACGAGCCTCGAAAGTGAGAATATTAACAGTGATAATCCAAACAGAACGAAAAAAGAGGAAAGGAGTCTGTACGCCACGTATTTTTTGATGTTCATCCGTTATCCCTGTGCTTAGGGTTGATTTACGCCTGTGTATAGTCCGTAGTAGGTTCTAAAGCCCAGCGGTACTTTGTAGACGATACCGCTGACCTGCTCCCCGTACTCTATGTAGGGGTAGTCCACGTAGTCCTGTATGCAGCGTAGCGTCGTTGTCTGCAGCACGTAGATCGTCGGGCATAGCTCGTAGATGTACTCCTGTATCTCGCCGTACTTCTGGAACCTCTCCGCCTGGTCGACTGTCCCGAGGGCGTCCTCGATCATCTCGTCTAGGGTCTCGTCTAGTAGCCACTCGTTCTGCTCCCAAGTGGGGGCCGACTCCGAGTGGTACCTCATGAGGTCGCCTCCCGCCTCGGGGAAGTGAACCGAGTTGTAGACGATCACGACGTTGGGGCTCATGTCCTCGTTGGCCATGGTCTCTATCATGCTGAGCCAGGGCTCCTTGACGATCTTGACGCTTACCCCTAGGTCAGCCATGTTGTCCATGAACAGGAGGGCCACCCGCTCCTCCGCGGGCACCTCAGCACACCAGTGGATCTCTATCTCGATCTCGTCTAGCTGATCATAGTACGCGGATTGCTCCAGCTCCTCCATGGCCTTGTCGAGGTTTCTTCTAAAGGGCTCCAGATCTGGGTTGTACCCGGGCAGAACCTCGTTGACCACTCCCTTCACCATCGTCGTGTGGGGAAAGATATCCGTGACGGCGGTCTCGTAGTCGAAGGCGTAGGCCATGGCTCTCCTGAAGTGTACGTCGTCTGTGGGCGCCTTCCCTGTGTGCATCATGAGGTTCAGCAACGAAGTGCCGACTTCTCCGATCATCTCGACGCCTTCGGTTTGAACCATCTCCTCTAGGCTCTCTATGGGCTGCCAGCTGTCGGTGCGCTCAAGCTCCCCTCTGGACATCATCGTCCTGACGGTGATGGGCTCGGTGGTGCCGATCATCTCCATGACGTCCGGAGCATTCTCGACGAACTTGAAGCCCTCGACGTCGAGGGTCTCTCCCCAGTAGTCTTCAAACTTCTCCATCACGAGCTTCTCCTCCAGCAGGAACTCCTTCACAGTGTAGGGACCCGTACCGGCGTCGTGTGTCATGAGCCACTCTTTGCCGTAGTCGCCCAGGTCGTCGTACTCGCCTTCCGCTATGTTCTCCATGACGACAGTCTTGTCAAGCACGTAGAAGTTGGGCATGACGGTGAGTATCGGCCCGAAGGGTTTCAGCAGATCGAATTGCACAGTGTAGGTGCCGACCGCGGTGGTCTCCCCTATGTAGGGGAGGAACAGGTACGCAAGGCCTTCGCCCATTGTGAGGAACCGGTCCATGCTGAAGACGACGTCCTCAGCCGTTATCTCGTTCCCGGCGTGAGACATGACGCCCTCCCTTATCTTGAAGGTGTATGTCATGCCGTCCTCGGATACGGTCCAGCTCTCGGCCAGCTCGGGGCCCACGACCCCCTCAGGGGTTATGCGGACCAGCGAGTTGTAGAGGTTGGGGTGCGCGGCTGTGCTTGAGCCGTCTGAACCCACCGCTGGGTCGATGCGGGTCGGCCACGCCCATGTGCTCCTGTACACTATGGGTTCAGCGGGTCCAGGCTCAGAGGGCCCGGGTCCTGGTGTTTCAGGCTCTTCCGCTGGTCGCGTAAACCAGTACACTCCGGCGGCTATTACTAGGACTGCTATTATTCCTACGTAAATCAACGTTTTATTTGATGTTGATATTTTTTTCACCTAAGCACAAAGTAAATACTAGTTATTTATAACTTTCGAGAAGTTTTTTAGTAAGAATTATTAAAAAATAATGGAAATTTATTCCTTTCCAAGTTTTTTTGCTAGTTTTACGAGCTCCGGGTGTACGCATTTTCCCTTGTCCAGTATCTGTTTTCCGTCAAGCCAGATGGACACGTTCATGCATATGCCGTCTGAGTGGGAGGCAGCCGGCCTCCAAGCCATGTTGCCTATGCCGAACTCCACGGAGCCCCAAACCCTCTCGTCCTCGACGACGTCCCCCGTGAGCTTGGCGCCGGGGTTGAAGCCGGGGCAGAGGTGAGCTATCTTCAGCATGTTGGGGTCGTCGAAGCTCCTGAGCCAGGCCTCGTACTTCACGGCGTCGTTGCCGGGGCCGAAGGCCATTATGTCGCCGTTCTTGATGGTCATCTCTATGGGGTCCTTGATGAGCCCCAGCGGGGGGTTCACCGAGCCGTCGAAGACTAGTTTACCGTTCAGCGTCGTGACGTCCATGCCCCAGTAGACCTGCCCAGACATCATATGGGCCCCCGGGGTGTCGGCGTAGCCCATCGCGTAGCCTGCTCTCCTCTCCTTTGTCGCCTTGAAGGTCACGTCCATGCCTGCGGGTGACGTGATACGGAACTCTTTTGTGTCTTTGGCGAGCTCGGTCAGCTTGTCCAGGAATTTCTTCAGCGCCGGGTAGTCTACTCTGCCGATGGTCCTTACCATCATGTCGGTGTTCATGCCGACGAGGCAGTTGTACCTCAGCTTGGGGTTCTCCTTCATGGCCCTGTCGTAGACGTTGGAGTAGAATATCCACTGGTTGTTGAACTCGACCCACGCGTCCGCCCCGTTCAGTGCCCCCACCAGGGACTCCGTCGGGAACATGGGGTCCGCGGCCTTGCCGACACCGAGGGGAGCGGCGAGCCAGATGACCATGGGCTTCCCTCCGGCGGCGAAGGCGGCCCTCGCCGTCGCGTTCACCACCCTCTCATCGCTCTCCGTGTCCGCCGTGATGATCATGGTCTCCCCTTCCTTGAGTTTGAAGAGCTCGTTGACCAGAATATCCGCGGCCTTTCCTAACTCGAACTCATACCATTCGGGCATACAATCCACCGTCTTGTGTATTCCAGATAGCTTAATAACGGTTTTCTCTAGTTAAACCCTTTCAGCTAGAAATATTATTTTAAGTATAATTTTTAAGTGAATTATGTTTTCAGAGGGTATTTCCCCATAAAACCGGGGCAGAGGTCTGTTAATTGTCGGTAATTATAAAAAAACTTGGACTCCCTAGGTATCCATGGACTTTAGACTAGGCATAGACATCGGTGGGGCCTTCACCGATCTCGTCGCGTACGACGCCGCCGCCAAAGAGCTGAAGTGGGTCAAGGTCGAGAGCACGCCCAGAGAGCTCTCCAGCGGCGTCGTCGAGTGCATAAAGAGAAGCGGCATCGCCCAAGGCGAGATGGAGCAGATAATCCATGGGCAGACCGTCGCCATTAACACCATCATAGAACGGAAGGGCGTGGAAGTGGGTCTCCTCACGACCAAGGGGCATAGAGACGTCCTAGAGATACAGAGGGCGAACCGCAGAGACATGTACAACTTCAAGTACAGGAAGCCCGAATCCATCGTCCCCAGGCACCTCAGGGTCGAGGTAGACGAGCGGACCATGGCCGACGGCACGGTCCTCAAAAGGGTCAGCGGCGAGGAGGTGGAGGCGGCGGCGAAGAAGCTCGTAGACAAAGGCGTGGACGCCATCTGCGTCTCATACCTCAACAGCTACGTCAACCCCGGAAACGAACGGGAGACGGGGGAGATCATAAGAGGCAACCACGAGGTGCCCGTCGTCCTCAGCCACGAGGTCACCAGGGAGTGGAGGGAGTACGAGAGGTTCTCCACGGCCGCGCTGAACGCCTACGTCCTTCCCATCCTCGACACCTACCTCAGCAGGCTGCAGGGCACCGTCACCGGGGACCCCGGCAGGTGCATGGCCATGACCTCCGACGGCGGCATGGTGTCCTTCGACTTCGCCCGCAGGTTCCCCATATACACTGTCGAGTCCGGCCCCGTGGCCGGCGTCATCGGCGCGCTGGGCGTCGCCGAGGCCGTCGGGGAGAAGGATATAATCGCCCTCGACGGCGGCAGCACCACCACCAAGGCCAGCCTCGTCGAGGACCTGAACCCCGAAGTCACCACGGAGTACTACGTGGAGAGGGACAGGTTCAGGCCCGGTTACCCCGTCATGGTCCCCGTCGTGCGCACCGTGGAGATAGGGAACGGCGGCACCAGCATAGCCTGGATCGACGAGGTCGGCAGAGTGAGAGTGGGACCCAGGGCCGTCGGCGCCTACCCGGGGCCCGTCTGCTACGGGAAGGGGGGAGACCAGCCCACCCTCACGGACGCGTACGTCGTCACCGGGATGCTCAACCCCGAGTATCTGCTGGGCGGGGAGCTGCCCATCCACAGGGACTTGGCGGTGAAGGCGATCAACGGTATAGCTGAGAAGCTGGGCACCGGCCTCGAGGAGGCCGCCGAGGGAGTCATAAAGTTGGCCAACGAGAACGCGGCCTACGCCATTGACCTGGTCTCGGTGCAGAGGGGCTACGACCCCAGGGACTTCACGCTCATCGCGTACGGCGGCTCGGGGCCCATGTTTGCGCCCTTCATCGCCGAGGAGCTGGAGATCGGCAAGATAGTAGTGCCCGTGATCCCGCCGGGGGTTTTCTCGGCGTGGGGGATGCTGAACACGGACGTCCACCACAACTCGATACACACCCACATCACCCGGCTGGACGCGGCGGACGCCGTGGAGACCCTCAACCGCATCTACACGGGCCTGGAGGACGACGTCCGGGAAATGTTCCGGTCGGAGGAAGGCGAGGGACCCCTAGTGATGGAGAGGTACGCGGACATCCGGTACTACGGGCAGGAGCACACCGTCAAGGTGCCCGTGCCCAGCGGGGCGCTCAAGGCCGCGGACGTGCAGACGATCCTAGACGGCTTCCACGCTGCCCATGAGAGAGAGTACGAGTTCAAACTCCCCGGCGACCCCGCCGAGATAGTCAACTTCCACGTGGTGGGCATCAAGAGGGTCCAGAAGCTGAGCCTCGGAGAACTAACCGAGGCGCCGGGCTCCGGGGACCCGCTGCTCGCGGAGAGGAGCGTCTACATGAACGGGGGCCACGAGACGCTCCCCGTCTACGACCGGACCCTCCTAGGCGCAGGGTTCAGCCTCGAAGGCCCCGCCATCCTGGAGGACCCGACGGCCACGATAATAGTGCTCCGCGGCCAAGAGGCGTCCGTGGACAGGTTTGGCAACACCGTCATAAAGGGGGTGGCGGGATGACGGCGAACAGCGTCTCGCCGTTCACCCTGGAGATCATAAAGAACGGGCTCATAGTGGCCTCGGAGGAGATGTTCCACTCCTGGGGGCGGACCGCCAAGAGCCCCGTCATCTACGAGGTCCTAGACTACGCGGTGGGCCTCATAGACGCAGAGGGCGAGAACCTGGTTACCCAGGCCCCCGGGATACCCGGGTTCACCGGCGTCCTGGACTTCGCCGCCGGGGAGGTGGTGGAGATGTGGGGGGACGACATCCAAGAGGGGGACGTGTTCGTCAGCAACGTGCCCTACCAGTCGGGGACCCACCTCAACGACGTCACCCTGATCATGCCGGTGTTCAACGGCGGCAGGAGGCTGGGGTTCGCCGTGGCCAAGGGCCACTGGAGCGAGGTCGGGGGGATGCACTTCGGGAGCTGGACCTCGGACTCCACCGAGATATACCAGGAGGGCATCCAGTTCCCGTGCGTGAAGCTCTACATGGGCGGCGAGCCCAACAGGAGCATGGTGGAGATGATCAGGTACAACTCCCGGCTGCCGGACTTCGTCCTGGGGGACATGTACGCCCAAGTGGCCTCAATGAAGGTCGCCGGACGGAGGGTGAACTGGCTCGTGGACAAGTACGGTGTGGACACGGTGCTCTACGCCATGGACAAGCTGCTGGAGGACGGCGAGAACTACGCCAGGCTCAAGATGAGGGACCTGCCCAAGGGGACCTTCAAGGCCGAGGACTGGATCGACGACGACGGCATAACCGACGACCCCATCCCGGTGAAGGTGGAGGTCGAGATCACAGACGACGAGTTCCGGGTGGACTTCACGGGCAGCGGCAAGCAAGCCGCCGGGTCCATAAACTCGGCTTACCCCAGCACCGTCTCCGGCGTCAGGGAGACCTACATGGCCATGATAGACCCCTACACCCACCCCAACGGCGGGTTCTTCGCGCCCCTCAAGATCAACGCCCCCGAGGGCACCGTCTTCAACCCCATCAGGCCGGCGCCCACCAGCACGTTCTGGGAGGGCATGTCCCACGCCGCGGACATCGTCTGGAAGGCCCTCGCCGAGGCGGCGCCGGATAGGCTGGCCGCGGGCCACTTCCTGTCGATAGAGGCCACCATCCTGGGTGGCGTGGACGACAGGACCGGGGCGCCCTTCGCCATAGTGGAGCCTCAGCCGGGGGGGTGGGGCGCTGGCATCGACATGGACGGGGAGAGCGCCTTGGTGGCGTGCGGAGACGGAGAGACGTACATAGCGTCCAGCGAAGTCTACGAGCGGAGAACCCCCATATTGGTTGAGAGGTACGCGTTGAACACCGGGGACGGCACCGGGCACGGCGCCCACAGAGGCGGCTTCGGCGCCGTGAGGAACTACAGGCTCCTCTGTAGCGAGGCCAGCTTCACCGTCTCGGCCGGGAGGTCCAAGTATCCCTGCTGGGGCGTGGACGGAGGCATGAAAGGCACCCCGAACTACGCAGTGGTGTACAAGCAGGGCGAGGAGCCCATGAGAGTCATGAAGGTGGCTGCCATGAAGGTGCGTAAGGGCGACATAGTGAGCCTGGTCACCGGTGGGGGCGGCGGCTGGGGAGACCCCGCGGAGAGGGACCCGGAGCTCGTGCTGAGGGACGTAGTGGACGAGTACGTGACTCCCGAGGTCGCCCGGAAGGTCTACAAGGTCGAGATAGACACCGGGAAGATGGAGGTGGACGCCGAAGCCACCAGAAAGCTCAGAGGGAGCAAATAACCCCTTTTTTTATCGTAGGTAAACAGGTCTGCAGTAGATGCCATGGAGAGACCGGGAGATAGGTTGCTGTATTCGCTGTACCTGACTAACTTTCTGTCTTCACTCGCCTTCGGGACCGTGATCTATCTACTCCCGGTGTACGCCGAGGGGGTGGGAACATCATACTACGACCTCGGAGGCATCGGCGGAGTCGGTAACGCCGTCTACACGGCTTCGCTGTTGACTGGTTTCATCCTCGACGTGTTCGATAGAGCCCGATTATACTCCGTGTCCTGTATCCTTGGGTTTGCCGTCATACTCTCGTTCTTACCGGCTAAGGGCGTGACAGAGATCATGCTGGTTAGGGGTCTATTGGGCAGGGTGTCCGCGGCTTTCTGGGTGACCACCAGCACCATCATCGCCGACGCGTCTCCATCAGAGGGGCTCACAAGGTCCATGGCGCGCTACAATCTCTCGTGGATGACCGCGTTCGTGGTCGGCCCATTTCTGGGAGGCATAATGTCAGAATCATGGGGGTTTCCATTCCTTTTCGTGGTGGCATCGGTAATCAACTTGGTTAGCTTCGTAATCATATCCGCGTTTATCCGCCTCAGGTAGGAGAGGAGAAAAGAAGGCAACGATCTGAGGGTCAGTTTTCAAGCCCTTAGAAGCCTGTTCTACGTGTACGTGGCTTTGATACCCTACGCCCTCATACTCGGGATATATATGGCTATACTGCCTGGCCACATGAAGACGCTGGGGATCGCTACCGCCATGGGGGGGGCTGCTCGTCACCGTTTCAAACGGCTTCAGGGGGCTGGGCTTCCTTTTCGCTGAGAGGTTTGTTGCTTGGGGGGTGAAGAAGTCCCTATACCTTTCCTCGGCTCTCCTGTTCATGGCTCTTCTACTGGTAGCTTTTTCTCGTGGAGTGGCAGGCTTCCTTCTCCCTTTGAGCCTGTTAGGCTTCGCTGGAGGGATAATAACGCCGATCATACTCGACTGCGCCGTTAACGGGACGCCCCCAGAGGCTCTCGGCGCTGCCCTCGGCACACATGAAGCCATCTAAGGGATCGGCATGTGCCTTGGACCCGTGGCGGGGGGAGCCCTCGCCGAGGCCACCCAGCCTACCACGCTCTACCTGACGTTGGCTATGATCTCATTGCTGATAGCGCCTGCGTCAAAGGCTATAAGGCGAAGAAAGGAGAACTCCCTCAACTGATTCTTATGTACAGTTATATGTAGAGTGAACAACCATTAGGAGATAGCCATGAATCTGACAAAGGATCAGGAAAGCCACGCCTTGGCCCTCCACAAGGAGGCACTCGTGGTGGACTTCCACTGCGACGGCGTGCTCGCGACGCTGCCCGACTCCGCCTATATAATAGGGGACGCCAAGAAGCGAACCCTCCACGAGAAGTCGGACAACGGCCACGTGGATATCCCCCGTCTCCTGGAGGGCGGCGTGGACTGCCAGGTGTTCTCCCACTTCGTGGAGCCCATATACAACCCCATTGCCCCCCACAGGATGCTCCAGGTCCTGGGGTACAGCCTGAACGAGATCGAGAAATCGGACAAGGTGAGCCTGGTGAAGAACTACGACGAGATACTCGCCAACGACGGGAAACGGCTCAGCTTCATGATAGGGTTCGAGGGCGGCGAGGCTCTGGGCAACGACCTGCGGCTACTGAAGGTCTACCACACGCTGGGCCTGCGGAGGCTGACGCTTACCTGGAACAACAGGAACATGCTCGCCGACGGCGTGACGTGGCAGAGGTCCAAGGGAGGCTTGACGGAGTTCGGCGCCGACGTGGTGCGGGAGTGCAACAAGCTGGGAATCCTCGTGGACGTCAGCCACATCACCGACCAGGGGCTCTGGGACACCCTTGAGGCCAGCGAGGAGCCGGTCATAGCGTCCCACTCGAACTGCAGGGCCCTGTGCAGCCACAAGAGAAACCTCACGGACGAGATGCTCAAGGCGCTGGCCGAGAAGGGCGGGGTGATGGGCGTCAACTACGTGCCCTTCTTCCTGAAGGACATAGACTTCGCCAAGCTGAGGGCCGGGGACAAGGAAGAGAAGAAGAAGGTGGAGTCCGTCACCGTGGAGACCGTCGTGGACCACATAGACCACATGGCTGAGGTCACCGGCGACACGTCCCACATAGGCCTAGGCTCGGACTTCGACGGGGTCTCCCTGATAGCGAAGGGGCTGGACGACGCCAGCAAGCTACCGAACCTCACCAAGAGCCTCGTAGCCAGAGGCTACTCGGACGAAGAGATCAAGGGCATACTTGGCGGCAACTTCCTCAGGGTCATCAAGAAGACATGTGATTAGGCCTGTAGACCCCTCTTTTCTTTTCATCTATACCGTTTTACTTCTTCACACTTGGTCTTCTCTCTAATGCATAGAAGAAAAAAGGGGAGGAGTTCAGTCCTAGAACGCGGGGGGCGTCGGTATCTTCTTCCACTCGCGTATGAACTCGGCTACGAACTCGACGCGCTCCTCGAACCGCTTCGCGTACTCCTCGGGGTCGGCGTCCCTTGGGCTTCCCAGCCCGTAGACGCCGTCGGCGCTGAAGTCGTCGGCGTCTGGCTGGCTGCACGCCCCCCAGACTTGGCTGACGACCTCGTAGTCGTCCCTGTCGGGGTCAAGGAACTCCCGGAGCCTGGGGTCCACGTCCAGGCTGGGCGTCCAGTCCTCCGGCACCCTGTCCATCTCCACCAGCTCAGGGAACATGTATAGGGCCGCCCCAGTCTCGTTGATGCCGCTGTGCACGTCCCACAGCCGCTTCTGCCTGTCTGCGAAGACCTTGGCCAGCTCCGTGTCTCCGGGGCCGCTCGGCGCCGCAACCATGACGCCGTACTCCCGCTTAGCCAGCTGAACCACCAGGTTCATCACGTTCCTGTTGCCGCCGTGGCCGTTCATGATGACGAACCGCTTAACGCCGTGGTACGCGAGGCTCCCGATGGTGTCCATGAGGACCCCCATCAGGGTATCCCAGCTGAAAGTCACCGTGCCCCTGAACCCCAGGTGGTGGGGGCTGTACCCGGGCCAGCAGGGGTGGACGGCCACGCTGTTTGTCCGCTTCGCCACCTCGTGTACGTACCGCTTAACCGCCATGGAGTCCATGCCCAGAGGCAGGTGGGGGCCGTGCTGCTCTATGGAGCCTATGCCGATGACCACGACCGGGTGCTCCTCGTGCTCAAGCCAGTCCTCGAAGGCCGGCCTCGTCAGCTCGGTGATCCAGAACCTGGTTAGCTTGCCTTTCTCGCTCATATCGACCGATTGGATATCGGTTGCGGGTAGATATGAAGCCTCTTACGATTAGTTTAAACAAGCAGGGATCAACCAAAAGGCATGGTGACGCCGCTCATAGCAGCGTTGGCCGCCGTGGTCATCATACTGGCGCTGATACCCCTCACCAAGAGAGCCACGACCACCAAGATGCGGACGCTTCAGGCCACGGTAATCGACAAACGCAGGGAGACCAGCGTCACATACGTGGGCCTCTTCCTGCCGTCAGTCAAATACATCCTGATAACAGACAAGGGGCTCCAAGCGGAGACAACCAAGGAGGACTACGAGGCGACCAAGATAGGCGACAATGTGACTGTGGCAGAGTACAGCGACGGCATCTACAGGGTAGATCACTGACAAATAAAACTTAATAGACCGCATTTCGGGGGCAAGCCAGCCAAATGGGTTCCTCAACCGCCTACGAAGAGCACGCCCCCAGCGGAAGCGGTGGGCTGGAGAGCAGCCTCGCCGCCCTCCACAGCCACGCCGTGAAGCTGAACACGGCGAAGACCCTCAGGGACATCTACGAGTGCACCATAAACGTGATGGTGGAGACCTTCAACTACGAGAGAGTTGACATCCTCAGGGTCCAAGGCGGTAAACTCGCGCAGGTAGCCAAGTACGGGGGAATCCCCGCCGGCGTGGAGCTACCGCTCGACGGGAAAGGCGTGACGGTCCGTGCCATCAAGGAGAGGAGAACCATCCTCGTGAACGACATAGATCAGAGCAGCAACTACGTCTTCGTGGTGACCCCCGAGACGGGTCAGCCCTACTATGAGTATGAGCTATCCAAGGCCGAGCTAGCGTCCCCCATTATCGTTGACAGCGAGGTCATCGGAGTGCTCAACATAGAAAGCACCGACAAGTATTCGTTCACGGAGATAGACAGACAGCAGCTGGAGATACTGGCTAGCCATGTCGCCACGGCCATAGACAGGCTTGCCAAACTCGATGAGGTTCAGAGACTGGGGGTGGAGCAGAGCAAGAGACTCATGGACGGGTTCAGAAGGGTCTCCAGCATGGCCAGGCACGACCTCCGGGGGCCGCTGAGGAACATCAGCATGGCGGCCCACATCCTGAGGCAGACCCCGAATAAATCCGAGATGTTCGGGATCATCGATGGCAACCTGAAGCACGCGGACAACATCTTGGACGACTGGAAGGAACTGACGCTGAGGAAGGATATCACCCGGATAAGGATAAACGTGAGGAAACTCGCGGAGGAGGTGCTCAAAAGCATGATGGTCCCCGACGACGTCGAGACGGAGACCGAAATCCCGGAAGACCTGGTATACCTGCTTGACATGAGGGGCATGTCCAGGGTGCTGACCAACCTCGTAACCAACTCCCTGGAAGCCATGCCAGAGGGAGGCAGACTTGTGGTGAGTGCACACGGAGACGGTGATGGGCTCGTCATAACCGTATCCGACACGGGGAAAGGGATACCGGGCGAACAACAGACCAATCTATTCAAGCCGTTCTTCACGACGAAGATCACGGGCGTCGGGCTCGGCCTCGCCTACGTCAAGGACACCGTCGAGGCCCACGGCGGCACAGTGGAGTACACGGCCACACCGGGAGGGGGAGCCAGCTTCACGATAAAGATTCCCCGCGATTAGAATCTCATTCTCGTCGAAAATGGGGATAAAAACCTAGAAGCCCCTGAGAACCAGTCTAAAGGCAGTCAGCCGCCGCTACAGCTTGATCTCGTCTTCGTCGAAGAGGAAGACCTCCTCCACAGGCTCGTCGAAGGCGTTGGCGATGCGCACCGCCAGCAGCAACGAGGGGTTGTACTCGCCGTTCTCGACGAAGCTGATGGTCTCACGCCGGACCCCCACCAGCTTGGCCAGGTCCGCCTGAGTGTATCCCATTCGGGCCCTGAGCTCCTTTATGCGGGTCTTCATGGGCCCACGCTCTTCCTCATGACGTACATAGCCACGAAGTAGACGGCGACCTGAGCCATCATGCCTATGAGTAGCACGGGCGGAGACCCTATCTTGGGCCATGGCATCCAGTTCTCGGCGGCGAACTCGTACCAGAGCAGCGCGAGCCAGATGTAGTTGCCCACCAAGAAGGCGGCCCTGCCGGCCTTGCCCTCCAGCAGCCTCGTCCTCTCGTCTTTGACGGCGAACCCCTGGAGCCGGTCCTCTCTGTTCACCAGAATCCAGTCGACCATGAGGCCGCCTATGGCTATGAGGACCGCCACGTTGGCCGCACTGAAGAGCCCGAAGGCGTCAGCGCCGAAGACATAGAGGGCCGCGGCGGCTCCTATCAGCGCCGCCGCCAAGGTCGCTACATGTGTTCTCTTCATTCCTTTTCCTCCTGTTTGGTCTAACACACACAATGTGCGATTTACCGCATATCTTGTTATGTATACCTAACATCCAGAATATAAACCTTCCGCATGGTCAACCCTTAAACCCCGACACCCCACAGATATGCAGGGGCGTCCACCACGCCGTGGACCCCACACCCGCAACGGAGCAAACAAGGATGCTGCAAAGGATCATGGAAAAGGTCACACAATACATGGCCGCCTTCGACGAGGCCAGGGACGGGGCCTACCCAAAGGCACGGAAGGGCAGAACCCTAAGCAAAAAGTCCATCCTCGTGCTACACAGAGGCGAGCCCCAAGAAGCTCGGCGGCTCCTCTCCGAGGCAGCCCACCTGCTAACCGAGGCCCAGGAGGCCGCAGAGGCGTTCCCCGGCGTCCAGAACAGCGAAACCCTTTCGGCGGCCAGACAGGAACACGCGGAGGCGGCCATACTCCTCTCGCTCATCACAGAGAAGAGATACCCCGACCCTCAGGAGCTGGGCCTAGACGAGACCGACTACGTGCTGGGACTCGCGGACGTGCCCGGCGAGCTCAGGCGGCAGGCGCTGGACAGGCTCAGAGAAGGTGACCTAGAGACCGCCGAGATCCTCCTAAAAACCATGGAGGAGATATACCTCTGCCTCACCGAGGCCGAGGAGGCCAGCATGACGCTCAGAGGAATGCGCCGGAAGCTAGACGTAGCACGCGGAGTCACCGAACGCACCAGGGCCGAGGTCACGGCGGAGGCCGGGCGACGCCGACTCTCACGGGAGCTGAAGTCAATCACAGAAAAACTCAAGACATAGCCCAAGCCCCCCCGTCCACACCCTAAAAAACGCTTATAGCGAGTACCCAGCTATAAGAAAAACCATCGAAAAAGATACGAGCCCCTACTTGTGCCGCTTGATGTTGTTGGCCTTCCGCTGAGCACGCCGATAAGCGAACTTACGGGTGGTGTTAATCTGGCTACGGTGGAAACGGTATCTCCGGCCCTCCTCGTCGCTGAGGGCGTCATAGAACTGGGGATACGTTATCTCGTTTCTATAAAGCTTGGTGATCGTCTCGTTAAGCATCTCTCTGTTCTCGGGGCTGGCCTCGGCGAAAGCCTTCTCATAAGACTGGTAAGCCACGTTGAACTTGAAATCGGTGCTATCGAAACTCAGCTTCTCTGGCTCTTCTCCGCTCATACGTCTACAGTCCGGTGAGAAAACTAATACACGCTCCAGATTTATAGGTTCCCCGTTCCTGGGCTTATGAAACGCTTAAATCAGTCTCGATGGTGTATTGATGCGGATACCGAGGAGCCTCTCGAGGCTTTAAAGTATACCTACAGAGTAGGAGTGAAAGAGTTGAGCAACAGGAGACGCTACGACAGAGGCCCCCGCGAGATGCACAAGGCGATCTGCAGCGACTGCGGAAAGGAGTGCGAAGTCCCGTTCAAGCCCACAGAGGGCAGGCCGGTCTACTGCCAAGAGTGCTACCAGAAGCACAGGCCACCGCGCCGCAGGTATTAATCCGTGGACAGCCCGTCTGTTCACAACATTTTTTATATTACACCCATTCTATGCATTCATCGCTAGACAGGAAGAATGGGATCATTGTGTACCCCAGCTTGAGACCGGTCTCACCCTCGGCAGGTCTAGCGGGTTTTATGGAGGAACAGACATGGTAGAGCCCCCCATACATATATACGACACCATGACCCGGCGCAAGAAGCCGTTCAAGCCGCTCAACCCACCCACGGTCACCATGTACGTCTGTGGCCCCACCGTCTACGGCGACCCCCACATAGGCAACCTGCGGACATTCACCCTCGGCGACCTCATAAGGCGTTGGCTGGAGTACAGGGACTACTGGGTCAAGTACGTAATGAACATCACGGACATCGAGGACAAGACCATCAGGGACAGCGCCGCCGCCGGCAAGACCCTGAAGGAGTTCACGGACTACTACACGGGCGTCTTCTTCCGCGCCCTAGACCTGCTGAGCATCAAACGGGCGACAGCCCACCCGCGGGCCACGGAGTACGTCCCCCAGATGATAGAGCTCATAGAAAAGTTGATGGAGAAGGGAGCGGCGTACGAAGCCGAGGACGGCGTATACTTCGACATCGACAAGTTCCCCCGGTACGGGAAGCTGAGCGGCGTAGACCTGGGCAAAGTCAAGCGCACCGAGCGGGTGGCCGCGGACGACTACGCCAAGGAGGACGCACAGGACTTCGTCCTCTGGAAGAAGTCGACGCCGGAGGAGCTTGAGCGGGGCATCTACTATGAATCCCCCTGGGGCAGGGGCCGCCCAGGCTGGCATATAGAGTGCAGCGTCATGAGCCTCGAGCTCCTCGGCGAAACCGTGGACATCCACGCGGGCGGCGAGGACCTCACGTTCCCGCACCACGAGAACGAGGTGGCTCAGAGCGAGACCGTCACCGGCAAAAAGTTCGTGAGGTTCTGGCTCCACATGAGGTTCCTCATGATCGGGGGAGGCAAGATGAGCAAGAGCCTCGGCAACTACGTGAGCTTCGACGACATACTGGAGAGGCACACCCCGGACGCGCTGCGGTACTTCTACGTCTCGACCCACTACAGGAAGCCGCTGAACTTCACTTGGGAGAACATGGAGAACGCCCAGAACACGGTGAACCGCCTAGAGAACACGCTGGACCTCATAGAGAACGCCATGAGAGGGCCGGACGACAACCTGGACTACGGGAAGAGGGAGGAAAAGCTGCTGAACGCGGTCAGAGCCGAGAAGCAGGGGTTCATAGAGGCCATGGACAACGACTTCGACACCCCAGTAGCCCTGGGGCACCTCCACGCAGTGAACGGTGCAATAAACGAGTACCTCACGGGGCCGGCCAACAAGGGCGTGCTCAGGGAGGCCGGCGACACCTACAGGGAGCTCCTGGGGGTCCTGGGGCTCTTCGAGAAGCGCAGAGCAAGCGGCGACGAGGTCACTGAGCAGCTGATAACCCTGATAACCGACCTTCGGGAGGAGTATAGACGGAAGAAGAACTACGCGTTCGCCGACCTCATAAGGGACAGGCTCGCCGAGGCAGGCGTCGAGATACAGGACACGGCCGACGGCACCACCTGGAAGCTGAAGACCAGCTCTTAGCGATGGACGCCAAGGGGCTCCATACGCCCTAATAATTATCTTAAACCTTTTTTCATGGCTCGGGGCTGGGTTTAAAGGTGAGCACGGCTTCCCATAGGCTGAAACCAGTTGAAGGTCGCCGAAGGCATATACCGGCTCACGGTGCCCATGGAGAGGAACCCGCTGGGGAAGACGTACAGCTACCTCTTCACCGACGTTAAAGCCCTCATAGACACGGGAGTCCCCACGGACAGCGCCTACCAAGGACTCACAGGGGAACTCAAACTGCACGGAATGAGGCCCCAAGACGTGGAGAGAGTCATACTGACGCACCTCCACAACGACCACATCGGCCTGGCTAAGACTCTGCAGGAGTATGGAGCCGAGATAGTAGCAATCCAGGCGGCCGCCGAGAAACAGGAGGCGGTCAGGAGGCAACAGGAGAACTTCTATGAGCTCACCGTCGAGGAGACCAGGCTATCGGCGGCGAGGAGTACCTCCAGCACCTACAGCGCTACAGGTGGGCGTTCAGAGACTTCCCGGAGCCCCTCAGGATAGACAGGACTCTGCGCGACGGGGAGACCGTGAAGCTCAACGGCAAGGAGATGACTGTGATCTGGACGTCCGGGCACGCGTACGAGCATATCGTCATCTATGATCCAGCAGACAGACTGCTCTTCAGCGGCGACCACGTCCTGCCCAAGATAACAAGCCACATCGCACTACACAGCTACGAGGACATGAATCCGCTGGGCGACTACCTGAAGAGCCTGGACAAGGTCAAGGACCTGGACGTTGACATGATTTACCCGGCCCACGAGTGGGAGTTCAGCAACCTGGCCGACCGCGTGGAGCAACTCAAGGTACACCACATGAACAGGCTCCAGGAGATGAAGGACACCCTCCGGAACGGTCCCCGGACCATCTACGACGTCGGAAGCAGGGTCCACTGGGAGAGCCGGCCGTGGCCGGAGATGAGCTTCTGGACCAAGCGCATGGCGGCGACGGAGACCTACGCCCACCTAGTCTATCTTCGGAACAGGGGAGAGATCGCTGAAACAAAGAAGGATGGAATACTGTACTACAGCCTAGCTTAGGGATTGGTGCCCCCTTCCCTCCCCAGGAAGGGGGCGAATGGGGGAGATATTTGGGGAGAGTGACTTACCGCCAGACCTTGATGCCGCGCTCGTGTAGGTACTGCGCCGCCAGGTCCGCGATGTCGGGGCTCTTGAAGGGTATCTTGAGCTCCTTTACGTGTATCATTATCTCTGTGTACTTGATCTCGGGGGGCGCCTCCTTCTCCTGGAACTCGTCCAGTATGGTCTGGGCGACCTCCTCGGCGACCCTGAACTTGGGGCTCAGCATCCTGTAGTGGTGCTTGAGGGCGTTCCCGACCTCCTGGGGGGTCGCGGACTCTATGGCCCAGACCGTGGGCCTCGGGCCGCCTTTGCTTCGCTGCACCTTGCTGACCTTGAGTGCGGGCACCACCACCTTCATCGCCCTGAGCCGTTTCATGGCGCGGTAGACGGTGGCCTCGGGCATGTTGAGCTCGCACTGGAGCACCCACGCAGTGGCTGCACCGTGCAGGCAGAAGTACAGGAACGTCTCGCTCACGGCCTTGCTACTGAAAATCTTCTCGCTGAAGTTCATGAGCTCCTGAATGTTCTTCAGGGTGGTCGCGACGTCGTTCTTCTCGTTTAAAAGCAGTAATTTCCGGAAAACTTCAACATATTTGGTGAACTTTTGCTCGCTGACACCGGGTTTTCTCACCGATCTCTTTTTATTTGCGGAGCGAGCTCTATCTAGGGCTACCGTATTCGACACTTGAATCTAACTCCGGGCCTCACATGTGAGGCAAAATGTTTACAGCATCGATATGCTTATAAGTATACTTGTTAACAAGTAAACAAGTAAACAAATAAACTGGTGATACAGTAAACATGCCCCGTAAAACCGTCGCCATACGCGGCCTGGACACAGAACTCTACACAGAGATCTTCACCATGGCCAAGAAGGACGGCAAACGCGTGGCAGACGTGGTCAACAAAGCCCTCGAGGAATGGATCAACAACGAGACCGATGAAGCCCCCGCCGTGTTCGATGGCGCATCATCTAACTCCGGAGCAGAATTTATTTTAGCCATCGACGATGAAGGCGAAGTTAGCCTCGGAAAAGAGGACATAAAGGAAATAGCCAAGGAGATGGGTCCATTCGCCATAGAGAGCAACGGAAGCCTGGTGTTCGAGAAAGACGTCGACAAGAATGCCTTGAACAGCATCACTAAGATTTCTGTGCGGTCGGGCACCGTCAAGGTGCCCAGAAAGGCCTACGCCCAATTCCTAATAAAGTGCAAAATACAAGGAAAGCTCGAAAAGTATTGAGCCCCGTTTACACGGTGGCAGGGGCCCAGGACGGGAGCTTCGAGCCTTTCCGCAGGGGAACAGGTAGCCCCATACAGCACACTTCTCTATGTATAACAAGGCTGAGGGGCGCGGTTATACAGGACGCTAGGCTGGCGTGTATAACGGTGGATGGGCTCGACGTCACGGAAGCCTTGTTGAATGGTTTGTGCTCGTGGGAACTCGACGCGTTGATCCTAGGCGGAGCCACGTTCGCGGGTTTCAATGTTGTGGACGTTAAGCGGCTGAACGGTGAGACGGGGATGCCTGTGATCGTGTTCAGCGGAGACCGCCCCAACGTGGAGGCAACCAGAGACGCCCTGCGTAAACATTTCCCTGATTGGAGGGAGAGGTGGAGCCGCTACATGGAACTCGGTGAGATACATTCGCTGACCATAAGGAAGTACCCTCCGGTGTACTACGAGGCCGTGGGCTGCTCCAAGGGCTTCGCAGCGGAAGTGCTCAGGGAGCAGGCTGTGTCCTGTAGAACACCAGAGTGCGTACGGGTTGCCGACCTGATAGCCAAGGGGGTCACTCCAGTAGTTCGAGATCCAGCGGGATGTTCTGATGGTTCATAAGGTTGAACACCGATATGACCCCCGGCGTGGGATCTATCTTCATTCTCCTCTGAAAAGGCGTCTGGTCCTGGAAGCTGCCCGAGCTCACCAGTGTGACGTTCTTGTACTTCCTGTGCTCGAATATGTGGATGTGGCCCATGACTAACACGTCGGGTATCTCCCTGATGACCAGCCGATCGATCTTCTCGGGCGCTATGGGTGTGGACTGGCCGTAGATGGGCGCCACGTGGTTGCACCTTAGAAGCAGCTCTACGGCCTTCACGGGGTTGTGGAAGTCGTGACCCGGCGTCGAGCTCAGTATATCATCCAAGGCCTTGCCGTGGGCCAACAGCATCTTCACCCCGTGGAGGCTTATGTTCGAGGGGTTGGGGAGGAGATGAACCCGCTTGTCCATGTAGAGGCTGGGTGCGTAGCTCTCGGGTATGGGGGGCTGGGGGAGGCTTCTCCTGACGGCGTCGTGGTTCCCGGGTATCACGATTATCTCCACGTAGTCGGGGAGCCGCGCCAAAAGCTTCGCGGCCTCCTCGTACTGGGCTGTCTGAGTGGTAATGGTGAGCTCATCAAGCTGGTCAGGGTAGATCCCTACACCGTCCACGAGGTCGCCGGCTATTACCACGTACTTGACCCTCGACGCCAGCTCCCTGGAAGCCTGCGGCCCCAGATCCATGTTCATCCACTTGATGAACTTCTCGAAGAGGTCTTTCCTGAAGTACTTGCTCCCCACGTGGACGTCGCCTATGATGACGACGCAGACGGGCTCGTTGGCCCTGCCAGATTCGTGTATGGGGACGTCCGGCCAGATGAGGTCTTCTGCGATTAGGAGGTCTTCGCTGTACTTGAGGCCGTCTATGCAGATAACCTGGTCTTCCAAGACCTCCAGCCCCTTCTTGACCACGTCGGCGCCTGACAACATTACCGTGATGGATGCCTCAGGCGACTCCAGCTCCAGGAACAGCCTGTTGCTTCTGGTGCGTTTCCCGCTGACGATGCCTATAGTCTTGAACTTCGACTTGACGGGGAGTTTGACGGCCTGGCTCAGGGAGATGGCGTCGCGGACGTCCACACGTCTCTTGAGTATTACCTCCAGCTGGGCGAACCTGCTGTTGAACAAGTCTATGAAGCCGTCCACGTCCCCCAGGGGAGACGGCTCATCCACGGGCGTGACCTCCAGCCTGGGCGCTATCCTCGCGGCCATGGGTGGCCGGGCTTCTCGCGTCGTCTGTCTTGTTTCAGGCGCCTTGGAGAGGCTCAGCAGGAACTTCTGGTCTATGACGTGGAGTTCAGGGTTGCTTTCGGCTGTCTGGAGGGCCTTGTCTATGACGTCCTTCACCTGCTCCAAGGGTAGTTCCTGGAGGTGGGTGAAAGCGTCTGGGGCGAGCTGGTACCCCTTCTCTACCACCCTGTTGAGGATGGGCAGGAGTTCCTGTGTCACGGCGGATCGTTTACTTGGCTGCTATCACGTAGTCGACTCTCGGCGGGCTGAAAGCCTCTATTATCACGGCTGGCTCGTCTCCGGTGGTGATGAACTTGTGCTCCTCGTTGGGGGGAACGCGCCAGGCCACCCCCGGGGTGGCTTTGACCGTCCTGCCGCCGCTGCTCAGCTCTCCCCTCCCCGATATTAGGGTGCCCATCTGCTCGTGGGGGTGGCTGTGCCAGTCTACGACGGCGCCGGGCTGGATGACTATGTAGCAGAGGG
>CAZBUI010000002.1:0-41671 GCA_964495055.1 uncultured Candidatus Bathyarchaeia archaeon
CCCCGAGTGGAACCAGAGGACCAACGCCTTCTACGAGAAGCAGAGATACGTCCAGGTGGGCTGGGACCTCGGCGACCCGAACTGGAGGGGGCGCTGGTACGAGAAAGTCATGACGCCGGACGACCCCTACACGATGACCCCCATCGCCCGGCTGCGCGACGGCATGAGGAACCTGGACGTCGAGGGCAGGGTCTTGGAGAAGGAGCACGCCCGCATGGTGAGGTCACGGAGGAGGTACGGCGAGACCCTCTCCGTCGCCAACGCCGCCATCGGCGACGACTCGGGCAGGGTGGTCCTGGTGCTCTGGAACGAGCAGATAAAGCAGGTGCACCTTGGCGACAGGCTGCGCGTGGAGAACGGGTACACCTCGACATACCAGGGCGTTCTCCAGCTAAACGCTGGCCGGGCTGGAAGGCTGGTCAAGCTGATATAGAGCCCGTAGGCCCCAGTTCCATACCGCTCATATGTATCGTCGGGTGTTAGCCGGGCCCCGGGGCGCCGTATCTACGTGGAACGATGGTTTCACGCCGTTCATCCGGGTTCTTATTATAGGCAACAGGTCGTGGCATCAACTGTGAGGCAGATGGAGGTCGAGGTAGACGAGGTGCGGGTGATCCGTCTAAGACTGACAGAGCCATCCAGCGACAGCCACCCAAATCTAGGAGTTCCTCCGACCCCTCTGCCCCTCTCCACCTTTTTAAACAGGAGACGCATCAAGACGTATAACATTGTCAACAGTCGCATCTAGAGACGCGAGCCGTGAAACTTAACACGAGCGACCCTGACCCATCAGCCCCATGACGACTCTTATCGTAGACGCGCCCTTGGCCTTCACCTGAAGAGCGGCCTCTGCTCCCTGACGCTCTGTTCCGTGAGCCTCCTCACGCCGTAGAGGTGCAGCCACCGGACTATCCTCAGGTTCTGGCGGAGGTGGGCCTCGATCCCCCCGTAGTCCCCCGCCTCGTACAGATCCTTGACCCTGGCGCCGGACGTGGGGTAGTCCGGCGGGTTCAAGCCGAGCCTTATCGCCGTGGATACGACGTTGCTCAGCCCGGCGCCCTTGAAGCTGCCCATGTTCGCCACCAGCAGCTGCTGCATGAGGTCCACAGCGAAGCAGTCGTGCCACATCTTGGAGATGTACTCCAGGCCCGACTGGGACGCTCTCCCCGACTTGGCCACCAGGAGGGGGACGTCGAAACGCAGTATGTTGAACCCCACGACCGTCGTGAACCTGTGCTCTCCGCACGCATTGCGCACGGTTCTCTCGACCTCGGAGACTAGGGCCTTCTCGTCCAGGCCGTCCCACTCGCTGTAGAGGACCGGCTCGACGTCCCTCTTCAGGCTGCGCTCATGGTAGGCGGTCCTGTCGACGGCCAATCCGGCCGTTATTATCCGCTCGTTTATGAACGCCTCCTCGACGTTGGGGCGGTACGTCTCCAAGTCTAGGTACAGCCGAACCATGGTGATTACTTGGAGGTAAAAAAGAAAAAGGTTCGCGAAACAAAAAAGCGTGTTTAAGGGGGGAGGAGCGCTACCTGATTACCTGCAGCTCCGTCACGTCCCTGTACAGGGACACGTTCTCGGCCGGGCCCTTGGGCTTTACCACGAAGGAGTCCTCCGTGTGGATCTTCGCGTCCCCCAAGAGCATTCCAGGCTCCACCTGGAAGAACATCCCGGGCTCTAGCACCCAGTCGCCGTGGGCGGGGCCCAGGAAGGGCCACTCGTGGACGCCTATGCCGATGGCGTGGCCGATGAACGCCCTGTTATACTCGTATCCCTTGGAGTTGTAGAACTCCTTCACGGCGTTGTGGACATCCATCACCTTCACCCCTGCCTGCATCGCTTCGGCTGTGGCCTGCTCCGCCTCCACGGCGATGCCGTAAGCCTTCAACTGGGTCTCGTTGGGCTCCCCCACCACAGCCATCCTCGAGATGTCCGAGTAGTAGCCGTCGAAGAAACACCCAAAGTCCGTGTGAACTAGGTCCCCCTTCTTCAGCTTGTAGTCCCCTGGGACGGGGTGGGTCTCGAATATGTTGGGGCCGGCCCCGAAGCACATGAACGCCACGGTGTCCCCGCCGTAATCTAGGGTGAGATCGATCATGTTCAGAGCCACTTCTCTCTCGGTGTCCCCCGGCCTGGCCATCTCGAAGGCCACCGTGATGGCCTTAGCCGTCGCCATGTTCGCCGCGCTGAGGTGCTTTATCTCTTCAGGACTTTTTATCGACTTGAGCTCGTCTAGTATGGGCTTGGCGTCTACGAACTCCGTCTCCGGCAGTAGCTTCCTCAGGTGGTCGAGCCAGAGGCCGGGCATCTCCATGAGTTCCAAGCCGATCCTCTTGCCGGCCAACCCTTTATCCTTAATCACCTTCGCCAGGAAGTCTATGGCCTTCAGGGACTCCCACTCGCCTCCCTCGTAGACCCTTAGATCCTTGATCCAGGTTGAGTTCCTTGCGGTCACTTCCTCGTTTCTGTGTACAGCGAACAGGGGCTCCCCTTCGAGGGGTAGCACTATGCCTGCGAACCGTTTCAGGTTGGTTATCGTGGATATCGGCGCATTGGACGTATAGTAGACGCTCTCCTGCGAGTTGGCTATGATGCAGTCGATCCCTTTCTCTTGCATTAATTTTCTTGATTTCTTATAATCAAATCCGGTTTTCATGGCCCTGTAATAAAGATGAACTAATTTAAAACTTGTTAAAAACAGTATAATTAAATAAAATTTAGACTAACTGGTAGCGGCTTTCACGCTCTCAGTATAGGTGACAGGCTACACAGCTTCCTTCCTTTTCCCGGAGGATGGGCTCCTCTTCCCTACACCTATCAAACGCGTACGGGCATCTGGTGTTAAACCTGCAGCCAACGGGTATGTTCGCCGGGCTGGGAACGTCCCCGGATAGTATGATCCTTTTTGAACTCCTCGTGGACCTCGGGTTAGGTACGGGGGTCGCCGACAGCAGAGCCTTCGTGTAGGAGTGAAGGGGGGCGGTGAACAGGGTTTCCACGTCGGTGGACTCGACGATCTTGCCGAGGTACATGACTATCACCTTGTCACAGAAGGACCTCACCACGCTCAAGTCATGGCTGATGAAAAGGAACGTAGTTCCGAACTTGTCTCCCAAATCCTTCATCAGGTTCAATATCTGGGCTCTGATCGAGATGTCCAGAGAAGACACGGCTTCATCCGCCACGACGAATTTAGGTTGAAGCGCCAAGGCCCTCGCGATGGCTATTCTCTGTTTCTGTCCACCGCTGAACTCGTGTGGGTACCGGTCTATGTATCTATGCGCCGGGCTTATACCCACCTCCTCCAACAGATCCAATATGGTGCTCTCCATGTTGCCTTGAGCACGGCCATGTACTATGAAGGGGCGGCTCAGGATCTGCCTCACAGTCTTCCTGGGGTTCAGCGACGCGTACGGGTCCTGGAAGATTATCTGCATGTCCTTCCTGATTCTAATCAGCTCGTCCTTTTCAAGCTCGAATATGTTGGAGTCCATGAACTGGACAGTGCCCGATGTCGGCTTTATCAACCCTATCAGCAGTCTCCCGACTGTTGATTTTCCGCAGCCGCTCTCCCCGACCAAGCCCACCGTTTCATGCTCCCTTATCTCTATGTCTACCCCGTCTAGAGCATGGACCACCTTCTTCTCGTTAGAGAAGAACCCCTTGGGGATGACGTAATGTTTCTTCAGACCAGTTGCCTTCACTAACATCTTGCACGCATCACCGCTCAAGCCAACACCTGACAAAGTGACCCGACTCGAGTTCCATCAGGGGCGGCTCCTCCTCCCTACAGATATCCTTCGCGTAACTGCATCTTGGATGGAACTTACACCCCGGGGGCGGGGCCATCAGGTCCGGGACGCTTCCGTCAAGCCCAACCAACTCTTCCCTGTGCTCCTCTATGCTCAACGCGGAGGCCAGGAGACCCCGGGTGTAGGGGTGCTTCGCCGCCTCGAAGATCGTGTAGACGTCGGCCTGCTCCACGATTCTGCCTGCGTACATTATGTAGATGATGTCACATATCTCGGCCACGATGCCGAGGTCATGGGTTATCAACATCAGGGACGTATCGTAGTCTTCTATCAGGCGTTTGATGAGCTCCAGTATCTGCCGCTGGATAGTGACGTCAAGGGCTGTGGTAGGCTCATCCATGATCACCAGTGAAGGGTTGCATGACAGCGCCATCGCGATCAAGACGCGTTGACGCATCCCCCCGCTGAGCTGGTGAGGATAGTAATCCACCACGTCCCGCGCACCAGGGATTCCTACACGCTCCAAAAGCTCAACGATCTTTTCCCTCACCTCGCCCTTCTTCACGAACTGGTGCTCCAGTATAGTCTCACCTATCTGATCACCGATCTTCAGGACAGGATTAAGGAACGTCATCGGGTCCTGGAACACTATCGCTATCTCCTTTCCCCTGATCTTTCTCAGCTCCTTCTCCGATAGTTTAAGCAAATCCTTGCCCTTGAACCGGATTTCCCCGTCCAAGACCTTGCTCGGAGGGCTAGGTAGGAGACGCACGATGCTCAGCGCTGTAGCCGATTTCCCGCAACCAGACTCACCGACCAGCCCAACCGCCTTCTGCCGGGGTATGGACAGGTCTATGCCGTCCACTGCCTTGACTGGGCCTTGGCTCAGGTAAAAGTATGTTTTCAGGTTCTTCACGCATAGAAGCTCGTTTCCTTGGGTCGGTTCCATTTTCTCTATCTTTCCTTCAGTCTCGGATTCAAAACATCGTTCAGCCCATCCCCCACCAGGTTGAGGGCGGTGACAAGCAGGAATATGCATACGCCCGGGAAGACCGCCATCCACCACGCGGACCTCAAGAACTCCTGTGCGTTACGTAGGAGATAGCCCCAGCTGACCTTGTTGGGGTCGCCGAGCCCGATGAAGCTTAGACCCGCCTCCACTATGATGGCTCTCCCCACCTCGAGTGACGAGTTGACTATCGCCGGGGGCAGGGCGTTGATGAGTATCTCCCCGAAGATGATGTAGCCAGTGCTTTCGCCCACCGCCCGCGCGGCCTCGATGAACTCCTTCTCCTTTAGGGAGAGGAACTGCGCCCTGATCAGCCTTGCCACCTTGGGCCAGCTCAGCACCGCTATGACTATGACGACGTTCCAGATGCTCCCCCCGAGGAGGGTCACCATGATTAACGCCAGGAAGAAGGAGGGCACTATCTGGAAGTACTCGGTTATACGCATCAGTATTGAATCCACCCGCCCGCCGAGGTACCCCGAGACTGCGCCGACGACTATGCCGATGATCATCGAAGTGCCGGCTGCGGAGAACCCGACCATCAACGATATTCTGGCGCCTGATATCACTCCCTGAAACATGTCTCTACCCAGGTTGTCGGTGCCCATGGGGAACTCCCAGGACGGAGGCACGAATCTGGGCCCTACGCCGACATTGGTGGGGTTAGGCGCGAGTATGGGCGCCGCCAACCCGATCGCGAGGAAGAACAGTATGATGATCAAGCCTACAACCGCTCCCTTGTTTTTCTTGTAAGAACCCCAGAAACCAAGCAGGTCCTCGATTAGCTTCGATCCCATCGGGTCAGGCTCCCTCCTCGTATTGTATCCTCGGGTCCAGGTACGCGTACACTATGTCCGTAAACAGGTTGGCCATCACGACCGAGATGGAGATCAGGTTGAATATCCCCATTATGACCGGGTAGTCACGCGACAAGAGGGCGTTGTACATCAACCTGCCTATGCCGGGCCATGAGAAGATCGTCTCGGTTAAGACGGCGCCGGAGAAAAGGAAGCCCAGCTGCATGCCGGTTATGGTCACCACCGGCAGCAACGCGTTCCTGAAAGCGTGCCAAAAGAGGACCCTCACCTGGCTGAGGCCCTTGGACCTAGCAGTCAATATATAGTCTTGTCTCAGCACCTCGAGCATGCTTGAACGGGTCAAGCGGGCGATGAGAGCGAGCTGATGTATCCCAAGCGCCAGAGCCGGTAGAATAAGGTGCTTGAATACGTCGATGACGTAGGCCGCGCCCGTGAGCTCATATCTAAGCGTCTTGAACCCGGAGACGGGTAGCCAGCCGAGTCTAAGCGCGAACAGGAGCATTAGCATCTGGCCCAGCCAGAAAACCGGTATCGCGTAACCACCCACAGAGATCACCGAGACGAGGGTGCTGCTCAGGGATGAAGGCCTTATAGCGGAGAGGACCCCGAGGAGGGTTCCAAGCAGTAAGGCGAACAGTAATGCGCTCCCGGTCAACAGAAGCGTTGCGCCTAGACGTTCGGTCACCAACGTGAGCACGGGTGGCCCACTGATGGAGTACCCTAGGTCTCCTTGAAGGAAGTTCGAGATGTATCTGATGTATTGGATGTATAGGGGCTGGTCGAGGCCGAACTTTATCTTCATCCTCTCCACGAACTCCGGGTCTGTCTCGAAGCCCTCCCCGATTATCATGCTTATAGGATCTCCCGCTATGCTGTGGATCAGGAAAAAGGTTAACGTGAGCGTAGCGAATATTGTCGGTATCGTCTGAATGACCCTTCTAAGGACGTATTTTTTTAGGCTCACTCAGCAGGACTCCATTGTGTCAAGTTACGTAGTATTATTGTATGCAAAATCTCGTTGTCTGCCATGTGGGCGGACGTTGTTTGAATCTTTTTCAGGGATCCAGTTAGCGTTTTGTCTCACCGATGCAATAGCAGTTTAGCTGTAGCGTCTTTTATAACGTTTATGCGCACGCACAGTAATTAAAATTTATATATTATTATTTATTTTAAACTAAAATAAATAACTATATATACTATACATAGGGCGATGTATTGGAAATGAAACAGCTAAAAATCTACTTGAAAAAACAACTAACTTTTGCATTTCTTCTGACATTGTTACTATCATCCGTCGCGGTTACTAACGCAGGATCAAACGCGGAGATGCGTGAGTTGCCACCCAGATACGGAGGAACAATAATAATAGGCATACTCACCGACGTGACACACCTCAACCCAGCCATATCGACCAGCTACTACATCGACACGGTTTCAGGGCAGATATACAACTCCCTCATGGAGTACGACTACAAGACGCTGGAGCCGGTCCCCGAACTAGCAAAGTCCTGGGACATCTCTGAAGACGGGTTAACGTACACGTTCCATCTTGAGGAAGACGTGTACTGGACCGACGGCGAACCCTTCACGTCCGAAGACGTCAAGTTCACCTTCGAGAACATCACAATACCCTACCACCCACGAGGCGCAGCCACTTTCGGAGGCATAGAGTTCGAGGCCCCAGACGAGCACACGTTCGTGATGAAGCTGAAGAACAGCTACGCCCCCCTGATCAACTACTTCACCCTCTGGTACGTGGGCATAATGCCCAAACACCTCTACGAGGGCACAGACATACTGAACAACCCCCACAACTGGGAGGACCCCGTTGGGACAGGCCCCTTCATGCTGGACGAGTGGGTTAAAGGAAGTCACATAAAACTGGTGCGGAACCCCAACTACTGGCGTGAGGATGAGCCCTACCTAGACTCTGTGATATTCAAGATCATCCCTGACACCTCGTCAAGGCTTCTTGCTTTCGAGAACCATGAGATTGACTACGTGCCTTTGATGATCCCCAACACTGAGCTCGTGAGGCTGAACGAGACCGATGGCATAAACGTGGTTTCATGCGGAGCCTTCGGCTCGATGCACACCATCCAGAACAACCTTGACAACGAGTATCTCTCAGACATAAGAGTCAGGAAAGCCATAGCCTATGCCATAGACAAAGACCAGTTCAACGAGCTCGTCCTGGACAACCTGTTCAAGGTAGCCACCGGTCCGCTCCCAAGCACGTCTTGGGCGTACAACCCGGACGTCGAGAAGTACGAGCAGAACATAACCCTCGCTAACAGACTGCTCGACGAGGCAGGGTACCCGAGGGGACCCGACGGGAACAGGTTCAGCCTGAGAATGATCATAGGGACGACTGGAAGAGACAAGGGCGTGCCTGAGATGGAGATCATGAGATCCCAGCTCAGCGAGGTCGGCATCGACCTCCAGCTAGAGGTCTACGACGAGGCCACGACAACTCAGATGGTCTCCATGGAACGAGACTTCGACATGTACCTGATAGCCGGGCTGTCGACGGCGCCCGACCCGAACATGATCTCTGGGTACCTGCACTCAAACAGGATACTGAAGGACGACCCCATACCGGGCCTATATAACGTGATGGACTACAACAACTCGAGAGTAGACGAACTTTTCGAGATGGGAAAGGTCGAGACAGACGTCGAGAAACGCAAGGAGATATACGGTGAACTCCAGGAGATCGTCGTCAACGAGCTCCCCTGCTACTACCTGATCGAAGACCAGTACTTCCACTTCTACTGGGAGGACTACGTAGGCATCCCTGCAGGTCCTTACGGCGGCGCACGTGAACGGCTTGACAGCGTATGGTGGACGGGAGGTAGCGAGAACTCGCCGGAAGAGATAGCTGAGACTATCGCGGACATCGAGGCACAGCTAAACGATCTAGCTACCGAAGATTACGATGTAACGGCGGCCACGGCGAAGCTTGAAGAGGCTAAAGAAGCTCTTGAGAACGGCGACTACGCCGACGCAGAGACGTTTGTCAGCGAAGTACTCAACTTGGCTGAAGCCCCTGAAGAGGAGCCTGCTAACCAAGGTATACCTGGTTTTCCGGTGTCCTCTATGGCACTTGGGTTGCTGATGAGTGCAGCTTTGATAATGTTCTTCACGAAGCCTAAAACAATCTCCTAACTCTTTCTCTTTTTATGCTTAACCTCCGTTTTTTCCTTATTATTTACTGCGTGAAGTATTTATTACATTGAAAAATAAGAAAATCGGTGGAATTTATATATTCTTGTCGTAGTGTTTCTGCTCATGAATGGATTGTTTAAAGAAGAAATAGTGATGGAAGGCCCAAAACTAAGTCATCTGTCAGCCGGTTTCCGTGTCGGAGACTTTGTCTTTACTTCCGGTAATGTTGGGAGGGACCCGGAGACGGGGAACGTCCCGGATACCATTGAGGAACAAACGAAGCAAGTGTTAGAGAACATTAAAAGGGTCTTGAACAAAGCAGGGGCTTCCATGAACGACGTCGTGAAGACGACGGTGTTCCTATCCGATATGAGCGACTATGCAAAGATGAACCAAGTCTATGTCACCTTCTTCGACGAGCCGAGGCCAGCACGATCGTGTGTGGGGGCAAAATTGGCTCGTCCAGAGTTCATGGTAGAGATAGAGGTAATAGCCGTAAGCCCCAAAAAGTAATCTCGGCCCATCTTTAACCAACATGGTAGACGAGCATCATATTTTCGTTGACTTGTTTTTAAACTCGTTCATGATGCCTAGGGTACGCCTCGGGTTCTCCGAGGTGAACATCACCTGCTCCTCTTTTTTCCTGTTCAGCCTCACTGCGTCTCCGAACCTGTTGCTGAAGGCCTCGCCTCCCCTTATGCTGTACCTGAGCCCTAGTCCGCTGTACTCGGACGGGTTGATCTTAGTTAGCTCAATCGAGGAAGCGTCTTTGAAGGGAACCACCCGCTGTATCCACCAGTAAGACAGCGTCACGCCCTCGGCGTCAATGGCGATCTCGAGACTGCGAAAAGTAGCGTAGATGAAAGATAATAGGATAACCAGCGTGGTGTAGACCTGGTTTGTAGCCGGGTTCTATCCACCATCACCCCGGTAACGTGCTGGTACAGTATCAGCCCCGACATGCCCGTGATCAAGCCTAGAGTCAACGCCTCGGCCCATATGGGTGGCCTGAGGGTTTCCCTGAAGAACCCTTTCTCCTCCCTCTCAGTTCAGTGTATTCCCGCCTGGACCGGTATTTTTCTACGGTTTAGAACACCAGCTGAAACGAGCGTCATCTAGCCCTTACACTCTTTCAGTGGGTTTAGAGGAGGTTAATCTTCTCTGTTTCCAGCCTTCTCGCATCCTTGAGGTAGTGTTTGAACAGCTCTTCCCCCCACTCAATGGCCTCTGGGTTGCTGGACACCAAGTCCCTGGTGTAGTCGTATTCCCCATTAACCGCGTAGAGGCCCATGGAGAAGCTGTTCTCGGTCACGGTCAACGCGACACGCAGCCCATCGGTGAGGAATATCCTCAGCTTGTCCCTCGTGACGTAGTCGATGATCTGCCCGGTGTCCGCCAACGTCAGGGTCTTGTCGAGCACGCCGCTGGTGAGTATTAGGTCAACGGTCGCACCCCCTCCGAGCAGCCTCTGAAACGCCCCCACGAAATCCGAGTGGAAGATGGGGGACATCCCCCGCACTCTGCTCGACTCCATGAGAAGCCGCTGGAAGGATACATGGACCCTGTCCAGCGCCGTGGAGTTGTCCTGGATAAGGGTCGAGCCCCGCAGCGCGCCTATTCTCTGCAGGAGGCGGCTGGGAATGGCGGTGACGTCGTGCTGGAGCCAGAAGCCTTGAAACTCGTCTAGCACCTCCGCGGCCGACGCGGCCTCCCCTATGAGCGTCGCCTCCATGACCCCGAGGGACGTGAGCTTGTAGTCTTTGCCCTCCTGCCGGGTCAGCTTCATCGCCTCAAGGTCTCTTAGGGCGTGGATGATGGTCGAGCCGCTGCTGCCCAGCTCGTCCCTCAGGGCGCCCAGCTTCTTGTCCCCGTCTAGAAGACTGGAGAGTATGTTTAACTTGAGCTCGGATCGAAACAGCTTGAAGTACGGTGAACCCAGCGCTAAACCCCCACTAGGTTGTTTAGCTGAAGCAATATTTATTCACTTGGATAATCGGGTCAAAGCAGCTTCATTAGCGCCACCAAAGGCATCCACTCCCCGTCCACCGCCAGCTCCACCAGGAGCCTATCACGCCCCTTCTCGGAGAAGACCCAGATTATCAGGTAGCCGTACCCCACTCCAAAGAAAAGCGCCGGCATATACTCCATGAACAGACCCTGCGTGATGCAGTAGAGCAGCCATGGAAGCAGCAGTGTGTTCACGGTCAGCAAGAGTATTCTCGTCGCAGCTAGGCCCAGGGATATGGGTAGCGTGTCCACCCCTGAGGCCATGTCGCCGTCCATGTCGCGGACGTCGCACAGGACGGTATTCACCAGTATCTGGATGAATATGTACGTGAACGCTAAAACTATCTTCGAGCTATCCACGGCATGTCCGCCGGCCGGCAGCAGGGCGCCGGTGAACCCCCAGCTGAAGGCCACCAGGATGCTCTTCAGGCCCAGCATCTCTTTGAGCCGGGGAACCGACGGCGACAGCTTGAAGCTGTAGAGGATGGACGCGACGAAAGATGCGACGACTACAGTCAGGGCTTGAGCCCCTACCGAGGCGCTTAAAAGGAGGCAGAGAGCGGAGGCGATCAACGAGGGCACTAGGAAGAAGAGGGTGTTTCTTGAAGCCGCCTGCGGCCTGTTTATGGAGTCCTCGCTTCTGTCGGTGGCTCTGTTCATGTTATATACTGAGAAGGTCGCGAGGAAAGCTATGAACAGGATTCTTGGCTCGACTTTGAGGCCGTAGAGTAGGGAGCTGAACGCCGCTACTATGGAGGCGTTCAGCGCCAGGAACATCGATGTCGAGGTTAGGAGCTCAAGGAGACACGATAAACCTCTAAGGGTATCCGGTGAGAACGGCGCAGACTTCGTCTCACTTGTAACAACCTTGTTGCCCACCATAGCCCCGGTTCTCCTTTTTGGGAATCTTAAAAGAGGTTTGAGGAGGTTGAATCTGAAAGACGAATCCCTAGGTGGGCTACGAATCAAACGGCCGTATAGGTGAAGGAACGGCTAACGGAGGCGTTCTTTCTTAAGCATGATTGCTGTTTTAACGTGTCCCCTCTATCACTTTTATCAAATACGTGTCAAGTCGCGGGTTCATCAAGTCATCCTATTTACATGTTTGTGGAGGACGGCTCTCTACTTTATAGCAAGCTTCAAATATGTAGAATGAAACATGATAATTTATAATGCATTTAATGCCTTTATACATATTATTTATTATTCCTGTGTAGAAATATTATCGGATTATAACAATATTGTTATAATTCAACAATGCTTTGTTTTCTTAATGGTTATATATCATGAAGATATTTAATGCTCATTTAACGTATCTATAATCATCGATTAAATAAAAGCCGCAACGCGGTAGGGGCTGGGGGAGACGGCGGAGAAGAAGTGACCGAGGAAGAGATGAGCGGCGAGAAACCGATCCGGGTCCTGCACGTGGACGACGAGAAGAGCCAGCTCGAGTTCACCAAGATGTTCCTGGAGGAGCTGGACGAGGGGGTCACGGTGGACTCCGTACGCGACCCTCTGGAGGCTATCCGGCTTCAAAGCAGGAACGGCTACGACGTCATCGTCAGCGACTACAAGATGGTCTCCATGACGGGCCTCGAGCTGCTCCAGAGGGTGAGGGAGAGGAGCGATGTTCCCTTCATCCTGTACACGGGGAGGGGCAGCGAGGAGATAGCCGAGTCGGCGTTCGATGCCGGGGTGGACGACTACCTGAAGAAGGAGGCCGATCTCGGCCACTACCAGGTTCTCTCGAAGCGGATAAGGCAGGCGGTTGAGAAGTACCGGGCGGAGGAGCTGTACCACAGGGTCGTCGAGGAGAGCAGGGACGGCATCGTCGTCCTCTCCGACGGCAGGATCGTTTTCGCTAACGACGCCATGTGCCACATGCACGGCGGCGGCTTACCCGAAGGCCTCATCGGCAGTCCCTTGGCGAGGTTCGTGGTCGAGACCGAGGAGGAGATCAACCGTTGCCTTGACTCGATGGGGGGCGATGACGTGAACCGTTTGTTTGAGGTCAACTTCATTACCAGCACGGGCGCGGTGAGGACAGCCGAGGTCTCGGCGTCGAGGATCAGCTACCTCGGCAAACCGTCTATCCTCTGCTACCTCAGGGACGTATCCGAGAGGAAGCGTATGGAGGAGCGTCTTGAGGCGCTCATAGATAGAAGGCCTTTATAAAACCTCTATCCTGCGCCAAGGTGGTTGGTGTGCTGGGTGTAACCCATCTTCTGTCGTGGGCGGCATTCAGCTAAGCGGGCTACCCGCGCCCCCCGTAGGAGGGTATCGGCGCCTATTCGCCCTTGCACCCTGCGGGTCAGTCGTCTCACCCAAGCCCGTGGCGATCTCGTCCTCCGAGGATTCACGGCGCGCCACGGGAGGTCTCGTTTCTGTCTGTTGCCAAGAGTCTCCCCTTACGCCTCGCGGCGTCGCAGCCCTACGTGGTGGATGGAGTTTCCTCAGACCAGTGGCCCGGAGGCCGCCCCCCAGCTCACCAACCACATGCGTAGAGAAAACAGTCGAATAAATATATAGTGGATGTGCGTCGTGCATATCGCTATGAATGATGTTCCCTGGGTGGAAGTATGCGTGGCGCTGTGGAGAAACATGGTGCGGTGGGCGGCGGGGGAGCCGTGAACGAAGACAGGAAACCCATCGCGCATGACGCCTACGAGAGGCTGGCGGACGCCTACGCCGAGATGATCGAGACCAAGCCGCACAACGCGCACCTGGAGCGGCCGGCCATCCTGTCTCTGCTCCCGACGTGAAAGGCAGGCGAGTGCTGGACGCCGGATGCGGATCCGGATTATACGCCGATCTGCTGGTCCAGCGAGGAGCCGAGGTGGTCGCAATAGACGCCAGCCCAAGGATGCTTGAACACGCGCGGCGGAGGCTGGGCGGCAGAGCCATGATCATCCTGCACGACCTCAGGGAGCCCCTGGTCTTCCTCGGGGACGGCTCGGTGGACCTCGTCTTCGCCTCCCTCGTCATGGACTACATCCTGGACTGGGTGCCCATCTTCAAGGAGTTCAGGAGGGTGCTGAAAGGCGGCGGCGTCCTCTTCTTCAGCGTCGGCCACCCGGCCATCAACTTCGTACTCAAGGAGGGGATGGAGGACTGCTTCTGCGTCCACAGGATGGAGGTGCTTTGGACCGGCTTCGGCGTGGAGGTCGTCATGCCCAGCATCCACAGGCACATCGATGCGATGGTGGAGTCCCTCCACGAGGCAGGGTTCCTAGTGGAGAGGCTTATCGAGGCGAGGCCCACGGAGGACTACAGGAGGGCCGCCCCTGAGGGCTGCGTGAAGGTCTCCAAGAGGCCATCGTTCCTCAACATCAGGGTGGCCCCGAAGCCCTAATCCCTCTTTTACCTTTGTGTTCAATCGATTGATCAGTTGTTTATAAATAGGTGTTCAATGCTCTGAACATACTCCACACAGACCCTGCAGACACCGACAGAAGCAAGCATCCAGCCTCATCAAGACGTATTTTTCCAATATTGCAGCCTACTCGACACAAGCCGGACCCGCCACAGCAACAACCCAAACCACTCCTGTTATATCCCCAAAGCCAATATCAAGTTGAGAACACCGTGAATCCCAACGTCCTGAGCCAGCGGTACGCGACCCCCGAGATGAACAGGATATTCAGCGAGGAAGGCAAGACCATCATGGAGCGTGAGCTCTGGCTCACCGTGCTCAAGGCCCAGAGGCGGCTCGGCATGAACATACCCGACGCCATCATAGATAGATACGAGGCCACCAAGGAAGACGTAGACCTTGACCGCATCAACGAGATCGAGCTGCGCACCAAGCACGACGTCAAATCCAAGATAGAGGCCTACAACGAGGCGGCCGGCGGCGCAGAGTACATACACCTGGGCATGACGAGCAGGGACCTCACGGACAACGTCGAGCAGCTCCAGATCAGGGACGCCATGAAGCTCATCCGCGGAAAGTACGTATCGGTCCTCCGCCACCTTCTGGAGAAGGCCGAGGATTACGCCGCCGTGGAGCTCACCGCCAGGACCCACCGCCAGCCGGCCCAGGCAACCCTGCTGGGCAGACGGTTCAGCATGTGGGCCGAGGAGTTGCTCCTGCACCTGAAGGAGTTCGAGGCGTTCATCGACGGCTACCCGCTCCGCGGCGTAAAGGGGGCCGTGGGCACCCAGTTCGACATGGCCGAGCTCCTGGGCTCCCCGGAGAAGGCGGTCAGGCTGGAGCGGATGGTTGCGGATGAGCTGGGCTTCAGGGAGCTCATGGACTCCACGGGCCAGGTCTACCCCCGGAGCCTGGACTACAAGGCGGCGGCCCACTTGGCGGCGCTGGCCTCGGCTTGTGAGAACTTCGCCAAGTCTATGAGGCTCATGGCGGGCCACGAGCTTGTCACCGAGGGCTTCGCTGAAGGCCAGGTGGGGAGCAGCGTCATGCCCCACAAGATGAACACCAGGAGCACCGAGCGCATCTGCGCTTTGAGCGAGCTCCAGAAGATGTACGCCGACGGCGCGTCGAGGCTCGCCGGCGACCAGTGGGAGGAGGGCGACGTCTCGTGCTCGGCGATACGCAGGGTGATAATGCCTGACGCGTTCTACGCCGCCGACGGCCTGGTCGAGACCACCCTCACGGTCCTCAACCAGATGGGCGCCTACCCGGTGGTCATCGGTAGAGAGCTGGATAGGTACCTCCCGTTCCTCGCCACCACCGAGATCCTCGCCCTGGCCGTCAAGCATGGCATGGGGCGGGAGGAGGCCCACGCCGCCATCAAGAGACACGCCGTCGCCGAGGCGCTCCGGATGAGGGAGAGGGGGGCCTCCGATAACAGACTCGTAGAGCTGCTGGCGGAGGAACCATCCTTCAAGGCCGTAGGCGTCACGCCCGAGGAGCTCCGCGGAGTCCTGAGGGACAAGAGCCACTTCGTCGGGAACGCCCACCAGCAGATCTTGGCGGTCAAGGAGAAGGCCGCGCCGCTCCTCAAGAAGTACAGCAAGGAAGCCGCGTACGAGCCAGGCGCCATCCTCTGATACGTGACCACACGGTAAGCCCAGCCGTCTGATGCTTTTGTCCATCAGTCAAGTATGTAATATTCCTTTCGGATTTTTTTTATCAAATATCTATTTATACAGGAATGTGGGGAGTATGTGGCATCAAGGAGTGAATCAAACTCAGCAAAGTTAATACTAAAGAGCGTAACGCTCGAACGATTGAGGAGATTAATGAGAAGATCAAGAACGGCGACGTTCAGGTTCTTACTGTTTCTGAGATGAAGGATATCGTGGAGAGCAGCGGAGTCAAGGTTGCCTTCAAAGACGTGGACGTAGTCACTACCGGCACCTTCGGGGCCATGTGCTCGTCAGGCGCTGTGATCAACCTAGGTCATGCCGATCCGCCTATAAAGATCGAGAAAGCGTGGATAAACGACGTGCCTGTGAGCCACCCGGGTGCTGCTGTCGACCTGTTCATCGGCGCCTCTCAGGTGTCGGAGACGGAACCCTTCGAGTACGGAGGGGGTCACGTGATCACGGACCTAATCCGCGGCAAAGAGGTGGAGCTCAGAGCGACGGCTCCGGGCACTGATTGTTACCCCAGGACTCGGCTTGATGTTACCCTCACGAAGGACGACCTGAACCAGTTCTACCTCATTAACTTCCGTAACTGTTACCAGAGGTACGCCTGCGCCACCAACGGCACAGACGAGATAATATACACGTACATGGGGAAGCTTCTCCCTCACTACAGGAACGCTAACTACTCTGGCTCAGGTGAGCTGAACCCGCTGGTCAACGACCCAGACTACGAGACCATTGGACTGGGCACGAGGATATTCCTGAACGGCGGCGTCGGGTACGTCATCGGGGAGGGAACCCAGCACAGCCCGACGACCGGGTTCGGCAACATCATGGTGAAAGGCGACGCAAAGGCCATGGACCCAGAGTTCATACGAGGAGCTTCGTTCACCCGGTATGGGACGACTCTGTATAACGGCATAGGTATACCGATACCGGTGCTAAACGAAGGAATAGTCCACAAGTTAGCCGTCCGCGACGAGGACATCTACACGGACGTGGTAGACTACGGGGTTCCCCGTAGAGGCAGGCCGACGCTGAGAAGGGTCAACTACAAGGAGCTCAAGTCCGGGAGAATAGATGTGAACGACCAGTCCGTCAAGGTAGGGCCTCTGTCGAGCGTTAAAAAGGCTCAACAGGTATCTGAGGGCCTCAAGAGGTGGATCGAGGATGGCTGGTTTTTCCTGACTGCTCCCGTCGAGAGGCTGCCCTCTGACACGGTCTTCAAGCCTATGAAGCAGCCAAAAGGCGCGGCCTTCGTCGAGAACATCGTTCATGAGGCAGTGACCTGCACCGAAGACGAAGACATCGAGGTAGTTGCTGCCAGGCTCATCAACAGGAACGCCAACCACGTGGTCGTGGTCGACGGTGACGATAAGCTAGCCGGAATAATAACTTCGTGGGACCTCACCAAATCCATCGCCGACGGCGACGAGGGTCTAGGTGATTACATAGTCAGGGACGTCCACACTGCGTCTGTCAATGAGCCTCTTGAGACTGTCTCTAAGAGGCTTGCGGAGCACAACATCTCCGCTCTACCCGTGATCGACGGTGACCGACGCGTTCTGGGCATCGTGACTTCAGAGGACATCTCGAAGCTCGTCGGAGGTAGGGCACTTGGTTAGGGTGATATTCAGGTTCGACAAGGAGACCGTGGACAAGCCGATAACGTCCCAGGTCATCCTCGAGCACGGTGTCCCGATAAACATACTGAGCGCACACATGAACCAGCGGGGCGGCGAGATACTCGCAGAGTTAGACTCCAGGTCCGCGGAGAAGGTCATAAAGGCGTTCAGGGAAAAGGGTGTCACCGTTGACGTCCGCAGGCTCATCGAGAAGGATGACGAGCTATGCATCGACTGCGGGGGCTGTGTCTCCATCTGCCCGATGGATGCGCTCACGTTCGACGAGGAGAGATCCGTCATACTTCATGAAGAAAAGTGTAACGGCGTCACCTGCGGCCTCTGCGTAGACGCGTGTCCGCAGAGAGCCCTCAGGCTCATAGGATGAAAACTGGGGCCACGGGAATTCAGGAGGCGTTACCAGTGTATCTAAAGTCTGCAGGGCTTCACAGGAGATCTTACCAGCTGGGAGAGTCAGCCGGGCTCATAGTCTCAGACAGCGAGACCGCCATAGGAAAGGCTCTCTCTGCGATAGAACTCCACAGGGAGAGGCTCACAGAGTACGTCCGTTTCAACCCATTTTTCAAGGAGGCCCTTGAACCCATCAAACTAGATGACGGGCCACTTGTAGCGAGGCTCATGGCTGAACACTCTGCAGCCGCTGGCGTGGGCCCCATGGCTGCGGTGGCCGGCGTCCTGGCTGACCTAGCCATCCGTGAGATGGTTGAACATGGTGCACGAGTCGCCGTTGTCGAGAACGGCGGCGAAGCCGCGGTGGTATCAGAAGGTCTTGTCGACGTCGCGCTTCAGGCAGGCGATGAGCCCCTGTCAAGACGTATCGGGTTCAGGCTGGAGAGGTTCCCGATGGGGGTGGCTACCAGCTCGGGTAGATTCAGCCATGCGCTGAGTTTTGGGGCGGCCGAGGCGGTAACCGTTTTCGCGGACAACGCGGGGCTCGCTGACGCCGCTGCAACCGCCGTGGGGAACGTCGTCAAGGGGGACGACGAGGAGTTCGCTGCGCGGCGCGGAGTAGAGACTGGGCTCTCCATAGAAGGCGTGCAAGGCATTTTCGTTATCTACAAGAGAACAGTCGGAGTCGGGGGAAGAGTCCCCAAGATAATCGGCGTAGACCCCATTGAGTCAAGTGGGCTATCCATCAGCCTTAGAGGTGTATGACTTGTCAAAGCTGCTCGTGGTCAAATACGGTGGGTCCGTGTTGGACGGTGGCTCAGCCATCCGCAAAGCCGCTGAAACTGTGAAAGAGGAGCTCGAAAGGGGAAACCGGTTGGTGCTCGTGGTCTCTGCCATGAATGGGGTGACAGATCAACTGCTCTCAGCGGCCAAAGAGATATCCCCTGACACGCCTAGAGAGGTGATCGACCAGATCATAGGGCTGGGAGAGGAGCAGAGCGTGAGACTGATGGTCTCCGCCCTCAAGTCTCTCGGAGTCGATGCAGTCGAGGTGACGCCCCACTCACCGAGCTGGCCGATTATAACCAACGAAGAATACGGCGACGCCGAGCCAATTATCGAGGAATGCATTATCGGCACCGAGCTCGGTGTGAGTCCCCTGATTCGAAGAGGGCAGGTGCCTGTCATATGCGGCTTCGTGGGGAGGAGCCTCAACGACAACATCACCACACTGGGTCGCGGCGGAGGTGACACGACAGCCACCCTACTCGCGCGTTTCCTTGACGCGGATGAACTCGTCCTAGTGAAGGACGTCGGCGGCGTGTATACGGCTGACCCGGGGAGGGTAGGCGACGCCAGGCTCATCGAGGAGCTATCTGCGTGTGAGGCCAACCTCTTAGCCTCCTCCGGGGCAAAGGTGCTTCACGACAAGGTCTTCAGGTACAAGCCAGAAGGTCTGAATGTCAGGCTAGTCTCGTGTGAACAGACTTTGAATGGCAGTGGAACGGTAGTAACCGGAAACATGCCGGAACTGGAGATCGAGGTGCATGAGAAGAAGGTAGTCAAACTGGTCCTGCTAGGCGATGCCACTTCTGAGCCAGACACGTTAGCCGCGGTCACGGAGGCTATTTCGAAGAGCGAGGGAACCATATTAAACATCAAGGCTTCAGGTGAATCCACTTCAATCTACGTAAACGGCGTATTAGGCGAGGCTCTGAGAGAGGTTCACACCATCGTGGAGTCGTTGGATCGGCTCAAGTCGGTGACTGGCACTGACGATCTAGGATTCATCAGGGTCTGGGGCCAGGCACTCTCTGACCCATTAACTAACGTTGAGTGGATCCGCAACGTTCTGTATTCCAAAGGCGTACCCGTTCATGACCTAGCTTTCGGAGAGTCATCGGTTACAGTGCTCGTGGATTGGGAGAGGAGAGCTGAGGCTCTAGACCATTTATGCAACTACTGGAGTGAAAAAATTGAGTAAGAAGAAAGTAGCTGTGCTTGGAGCCACCGGGGCTGTCGGTCAGAGAATTGTCCACATGCTGAGAACCCATCCCTGGTTCGATGTAACCTCTCTTACCGCCGGAAGATCAGCTGGGAAACGATACGGAGATGGTGTCAAATGGTTGCTGCCTGACGGCGTACCCGAGAACCTCAAGGACTTGGTGATAAATCCGTCCTTGCCAGACGCTGTAGACGCCGACTTCGTGTTCTCGGCTCTTCCGTCTAATGTGGCCCAGGAGATTGAGCCTGCATTCGCTGAGGCTGGTTTCCCGGTCGTCAGCAACGCCAGCGCCTACAGAATGGAGCCTGACGTCCCCCTCATCGTACCCGAGGTTAACCCCGATCACATCAAGCTGATCGATGCCCAGAAGGCGGACAGGGGCTGGGACGGGTTCATCGCCACAGACCCCAACTGTTCGACGATCAACTTCGTTATGGCATTAAAACCACTACAGGATATGATGAGTATAAATAGGGTCTTCGTGACGACTATGCAGGCTATCTCGGGTGCGGGCTACCCTGGTCTGCCTTCGCTGGACATCCTCGGTAATGTCATCCCATACATTGGGGGAGAGGAGGAGAAGATGCAGACCGAGACACGCAAGGTGTTAGGCGTCCTAGAGGGGGGCTTCATCAACATGGCGCCCTTCCAGGTTGCCGCCTCGTGTAACAGGGTGCCCGTGGTTGACGGCCACCTCGAAGCCATATACCTGGAGTCTTCTGAAAGGATACACTTGGATGAGGTCGAGGTTGCCTTCAGGGGATTCAGGGGAAAGGCGCACACGCTTGGGCTTCCTACGTCTCCTGAGAAACCCATCATACTCAGAGAGGAGGATGATAGACCTCAGACCCGCCTCGACAGGCTAGCGGGTAGCGTACCGGGCATGAGCGTGAGCGTCGGCAGAGTCCGTCGTGGACTGGATGAGCACTCGTTACAATTTGTGACTCTGGGTCACAACACGATCAGGGGAGCCGCTGGTGGGGCGATAACGCTTGCCGAGCTTTTAGCAGCTGAGGGCTGCCTTTGATCTTGGTACCAACGAAGAAAACCAATGATGAACTAGAGTCGAAAGTCTGAAAGATGATCGTCGATCAAGACCCAGGCTACTCGGAGCCGCGTAGATACAGTATGAGGCTCGCGGCTATCCCAAGTATTACGGCGACCCCGACCAGTATGTGGGCCTTGGATCGGATGAAGTAGGGCAGCGTGTCCATGGGCCGCCTCAGGTACCCGCTGAGGCTCGGCGCCGCGACGTATATGGCGGTCGTCGTGACGGCGGTGACGGAGACGATGAGGGTGAGGTAGCCCATCTGGCCCCTACTCACCTGGTTTATGTCATCCTCCATCGCGCCCCTGGCGAGAAGCTCCTCGCGGTCCGTCCTGAACCTGTACGTGTACCTGAGCATCAGGTAGGTAACCTGAAGCATCAGGCCGACGCCGAAGACCCAGTATCCCGTGACCCTGTGGCTGGGCGTCAGGTCCAGTATGAGGCCGACCCAGTTGAACGTGCTGAACTCCAGGACGGCTGGGAAGAACATGAGCATGTTGAGGCTGAACAGCTTGCTGAACGACTCGATGTCGCCGTTCCTCCAGAGGGTGAAGCAGAGGGCCAGCATGAGCACCGTGACGGCGAGGTCGAAGTACATCATGTACGGCCCCAGCAGGGGGCCGATGAAGCTGTCGTTGATCATCTTTATTATCCGGTCGTAGAGGGATGTCTGGACCATGGTGACAGCGGCCATGTAGCACGCCGCCAAGGCCACCCCCAGCTCCACGGACCGTATTACGTTCTCCCTCATCCCCCCACCCTCTGGCGCTGCAGCGCCTGCGCGAAGCTCTCCCCCACGGGGTCCCAGTTGACGACTATGCAGCCCATGCCCCTGAGGGCGTCGTAGTAGGGTTGGTTGTGGTACGTGAGGAACCCGGCGGCTATCTTCTCCTCCTCCGTCTGGGCGGCGATGCTGTAGCCTTGGACGTTGAATATGATTATGGCTGGCTTGGTGCTGGCCCTACCCACGTACCTGTGGAGCTCCCTGACGCCCTCCGTGATGCCCCTGATCTTCGCGGGCTCAACCATGGTGACTATGACGAACAGGGGCTGGGTGCCCACGATGTAGCGTCGGCAGCTGTGCACCGCCTCCTTGAGGCTCTCGCTGCTGTACCTGATGTCCACGTGGAGAAGCTCCCTCGTGATCTGGTACTGCTGCCGCTTACCCACGTCCGGGAACAGTATCCTGCTCCTCTCCTTCTGCCTGACTGTGGGCTCCCTGGCCTTCTCCTCCTCGCTTATGTCCTCTATCTGGTCCAGTCCCGTCATGATGCTCTCGTCTATCTCGGGGTCCTCCTTTTTGACGAAGGTGCCCTCCCACTGGTAGGCGTCGTGGTCGTAGACGCAGAAGCCGACGCGGCAGTCCCTGTCGATGTAGAAGTTGGTGAACCCCATGACCGCCCTGATGGCGTACTCCAGGGTGTTGTTGACGGCGGTGCCCAGCGCCATGTGGGCGGCGCTGTCGAGGAATATCCAGACCTGTTTCTTGCCCTCCTTCTCGTACTCGTTGACGAGGAAGCTGCCGGGCCTGATGCTCAGGAGCTTGGCCGACGCCTTCCAGTTGATGGTGCGGTAGTGGTCCCCAGGCGAGTAGTCCCTTATCTCCCTGAAGTCGGTGGTGGGGATGCCGAACCTGAACCTGGCGTCCATGGGCATGGGTATCCTGCTTATGCTCTTGTGGTTCTTGATCTTCCTGACGAAGAGGGGCTGCGGCTGAACCACCACGGCCCTCTTGGCGTTGAGGCTACCCAGCACGTTGCTGCTTATCACGAGGGGGTGCCGCACCTCGTAGGCGACCTCGCGGAGGTCGAAGTACCCCCTCTTGGCGCACACCGCCATATACTCAAACTCGACGGTCTTCGGTGCCAGCCCCTTCCAGAGTGCCTTGAAGTTGGTGCCCTCGTCCAGGGCGAAGCTGCCCGGGAGGACGTCGGAGACCGTGACCAGGCCCGGCCCCCCCTCCACGGTGACTGTGAGCCTGTCCCTCACCTTGTCGTCCACGTTCACCTTGACGTCCTTGCCGGCGCGCTCCACCGACGTCACCCTGGGTTGCCCTATGAGCACCCCGGTCGTCAGGAAGATGACTGGGGTGAGGCCCAGGGTTATGAGTATCATGTTTCCCAAGAACATGCCCAGCACTAGGAACGTGACGGCGGTAACCACCAGCTCGAGGGTGTCCTGGGTCAGTGTCCTGGCTGTCATCTTTTTCCTATGAACTCTTTGGGTATCTCTGTCTGTTCGAGTATCTCGTTGAGGACGGCGTCCACGCTGAAGCTTCCCTCGAGCACGTACTCCATCTTCATTATCACCCTGTGCCCTATGGCGTCGTGGGCGAACATTTTGACGTCGTCCGGGGTGACGAAGCCTCGGCCCGAGATGGCGGCGTGGGCACGGGCCACCTTGAGGAGCGAGAGGCCGCCCCTGGGGCTGGCGCCAACCTCGACGACGGGGTGCCTTCTGGTCTCCCTGATTATCTGGCTTATGTAGTCGATGATCTTGTCGTCGACGTATATGCGCTCCTCGATGAACTTCTGCATGGCCAGGAAGGTGGCGTCGTTGGTGACGGGCTGTATGAGCTCGGACGGGTCGTCCTGCTTCCAGTAGATGCGACGCTTCATGATGAGGCTTTCCTGGGCTAGGGTCTCCACGTAGCCCATCTTGAGCTTCAGCAGGAACCTGTCCATCTGGGCCTCGGGCAGCGGGTACGTGCCCTCCATCTCTATGGGGTTCTGGGTGGCGATGACGAAGAACGGCGCCGCCAGCCTATGAGTCTCCCCCTCTATGGTGACCTGCCTCTCCTCCATGGCCTCCAGGAGGCCGGCCTGGGTCTTGGGGGGCGACCTGTTGATCTCGTCGGCCAGCAGCACGTTCGTGAATATGGGGCCCCGCTCCAGCACGAACCTGCTCTCCTGCACCCGCCAGACCCTGGTGCCCAGTATGTCCGCGGGCATGAGGTCCGGCGTGAACTGTATCCTGCTCCAGTGGCACCCGGTGATCCTTGAGAACAGCTTGGCCAGCAGCGTCTTCCCCAGCCCCGGGTAGTCCTCGAACAGGACGTGGCCGTTGGCTAGGCTCGCCGCCAGTAGCTTCCTCAGCACCATCCGCTTTCCTACATAGACCTTGCCCAGTCCCTCAAGTATGGCGTTGCTTATCGCCCTGACTCTGTCGACGTGCATTCCCTGCATTTCTAGTCCTCCAAACTCTCTATCACTGCTTCTTGGCTCGCATGTTGCTCAGGCTCCCTGAGCAGTCCGCCCAGGCCGAGCCTGTCTATCCTCTCCACGGTGCGCCTCAGCAGCTCGAGGCGCCTCTCCTGGTTCATCCTCTCTATCCTGTCGCTGGTGCCCCGTCTGCTGAAGCTGGGGGGCCTCTCGTCCTCGTAGTTTATGAGCTCCCTCAGGGTCACCGTTATCTCGGCCTCGGCCGCCCTGTTCTCGTCCAGGAACATGAAGAGCTTCACCAGCACCCTCTCCTTCTTTCCCTGCTTGACGAACTCGTCGAGTATCTCGGTGAAGTCGGTGAGGGACTTGCCCTTGGTGGCGCTGGTGTCCTGGATGTGTTTGGCCCAGGTCCCCACCTCGACGGGGGCCATCATGCTTTCTTTCATCCCCCGCCTCATGACGGTGAATATGAGGGCTCCCACTATGACTATACCGGTCCACTCCACGTAGGGGGAGAGCTGCTCTATCACCGGGGACACGGCTTTGAGCCTCCCGGTTATGAAGTTCACGTAGAGGGTGCCTATGAGGCTCATGGCCAGAACGAAGGTGTAGCTGGCGGCTATACCGCCTATCTCGGCCAGGTACGGGTTCTTGGAGTCCCTGAATATGCCCACCATGGTTAACACGGCGGCAACAGCGAAGCCCCAGTTGATCATGTCCCTTATGAGCAGCACCTGGCCCGAGACGGGGACGCCGGGTGTCGTCATGTATAGGTTCACGAGCTGTATGGCTATCTGGCCGATGATGAATATGGACGCGGAGCCCGATATGACGCGTATGTAGAACTGCTCCCTTATCTCGGCGACGGCGGACAGTATGTTGTACGTGAAGAAGAGGGCGAACGCCGCCATCACCAGGTAGCCCGCCATCCTGCTGGGCTCGCTTATGGGCTGGAGCACCATGAACACCGCTATTATGGCGGTGAACCCACCGGCGTATAGGCCGCTCACTATGACCCTGTTGAGCTGTCCCTCGAATATGATGCTGAGGAGGGCACCCAGGTACCAGAGAGTTATGCCCGCCAGCAGCGGCATGAGCACCACGCTTATGCCCACGTGGATTAGCGACTCGGGCATGTAGGGGAGGAACGTGCTGAAGTCGCCGACGGTGTAGGGGGTGGCGACGCTGATGCCGCTTAGCACGAGCGTCACGAACAGGTACAGCACTGTGGCCCTGATGAGCCGTCCCCGGTTCTCAGCTTCCATTCTTCATCAGCTCCACGATTAACTCTATTGTGGCGTTGGTACGCTTAAAGTCCTCCACCGATACGGGCATGTTGCTGTACATGGCTATCTCGTAGCTGGTGACCAGGTCCTCCAGGGCGGCGTGGGCGTTCACGGGCAGCCTGTCTATGAGTATGTACTCGAACTCCCTGGGCGTCATGGCGTCGTCTATGTCCGGGTACATGCGCATCATGGAGACATAGAACCTGTTGAAGAGCTTCACGACGCCCTCCTCGTAGTTGCTGTACTCCAAGGGGGCCCCGTCCTCGTACCCTATCCGCTCCCTGCCTGCGGGAAGGACGACCCTGGGCTCGGTGAACTCATCCTCCTTCAGGCGCCTGCTCCTCCTGGCGGCGTATACGCCCACCCCCAGGGCGCCGCTGAGCGCGATTATTATGTTCTGCGGGAACCCAAAGATGAGGGCCAGCAGGTTGTCGGGAGAAGGCGGCGGTAGCATGACGCTGACGCCGAAGGAGGTGGTGGAGCTCACGTAGTAGTCCGTTTCCCTCATGCTCATCCTGATGGTTTCTTCTCCCTCCTCCGGGAAGAGTGCCGGGAAGCTGATCCTGCCCTGTCCGTCGCTCACCAGGTCCATGGTCCTGTTCAGGTACCATACGTGGAGGGTGACGTTGACCAGGGGCTCCCCCGTGGCCGTCTCCACGACGACGCCCCTGTACGTTATGTTCTTTTCCGCGTAGACCCTCCTGGGGCCGGAGATGGCTACCTCGGTCTCCGACATGAGCCTTATGGGCGGGTCGCTGACGCTCTCCAGGTACCACCTGTTCTCAAGGGTGTGGGCTATGAGGTCGTAGTCGCCAACGGCTAGCTCCGTGGACGCGTCGCAGGTTACGTTGAAGAAGCCTTCCTCCACGAAGCCGACGCCCACCACCAGCCCCGTCTCGTTGTAGTCCGTCTTGTCCGCCTTGAGTATTATCTCCACCTGGGGGCCGCTCACGGCGGAGCCGTTTATGTTGGTCACGGTGCCCCAGACGTTGAACGTCTTCCCCTTGAGGGCCACGGGGTCGTTCCCGGTGATGTTGGTGAACGTCGCCTCCTTGGTGATGTTGACCTCGCCCTCGTCGTAGTGCTTGGGGGTGGCGTCGAATATGGTCCAGCCCACGTTGCCTAGGTTTGCCTCGGCGTAGAGGTACGCCTGCTGGGGCAGGACGTACTGGTGCTCGGCCCACGGGTCTATCATGAAGCCTATGACGGCCCTGGCGGGTAGGCCGATGCTCCTGGCCATGAGTATGAGGGCGGAGTTGAAGTGGGCGCCTGTCCCCTTCCTGTCGTTGAACAGGAACCAAACCACGGGGTCTATCCCCGCCGGGGGCTGAGTGAACTCCTCGCTGAACTCGTAGTGGTCCCTCAAGTAGCTCTCCAATGCCTTGTACTTCTCATAGGGGCTTGTCTCGTCCTCCGTTATCTCCAGCGCGAGCTCCCTGAGCCGGGTCTCTATACGGCTTGGTATGTCGAGGGTGGCTTCTGTGGAGACGGGTTCAGCGGCCCTCAGCGCGGCCTCTGAGAAACCGTGTATCGCGTGGCTGACCCAGTATGGGTCTTTGAAGGGCTCCGTTGATGTGAAGCTCTGGATCTCGGGGTAGTATGTGAGGCTGCCGTTGAACTCCGTCACTGCTTGAGTGCTGGGCGCCACGGTGACCCACCCAGTGAACACGGTGAGGGGATCGACGTAGAACTGGTTGTTAATCGTGGACGAGGCCCCGGTCGTCTGGTCCGGTATTATGTCCTCCTCGTAGGACTCGCCCGCGTAGCCCGTGACGGGATACCATGTGCCGGCCGTGTAGTTCTCCGCGGGCATCCTCCTGAGGTACTTGGTCTTGGGTGGAAGCCGCAACTCCATGATGGGGCCCAGCTTCCTCGGCTCCACGTTGGTCACGTCTACCTCGTCTGATGTCTTGCCGAGGCTGCCTGGGTCCATCATCGGGTTGATGGGCCCCGGCTTGTCCTCTTCCAGTTCGAGGCGCGTTATGTCTCCTAGTATGTTTATGGCCGCGCTGAGCATCCCCACGCTCAGGGTCAGCACTAGGAGTAAGAGAGCGAGCCTCGCGTACCGGTTCAACCTGTTCGAATATTCTCCTTGTGTGGTATTATTCTTTATTGAACCGTGGGAGCCTTTTTCCGGCTTCTAGCCGCATTTGTCTCGTTTATCCGCTACGTTCCTTGATGTTTGCCTCAAAACTTGTGTCTTTGTTATGTTGTAAATGTCAACATACGTGTCAAGTTATTCCCGGGGCCTGAGAGCAACACATCGGCCCCGATAAATGCTTTAGTTCACCCAATCCACAGGTATACCATGTGGGCCGTCAAATCCGAGTCGGGGAGGCTCCGCGCGGTGCTCGTGCAGGACTCGGCGGAGCAACTGTGGACCAGGAGGCTGCCCTTCGCTGGCATGGAGTCCAGCCTCCTCTACGTCGAGCGGGACTCCCACGCCCAGATGGAGCTTGGCCACCGGGAGTGGCTGGAGCTGCCCGAGATGCTCAGGGACGAGGGCGTCAGGGTCTTCGAGGTCAAGTCCGTGCTCACCAGCATACTAGAGGACGCATCGAAGGCGGAGCTAGAGGGTATAGTCGAGGAGGTTTGGGGGGAGACCCCCCGTAAACCAGACCCGGATGAGCTGACGGTCGATCACCTCCTCTGGGGCTACCCACCCGAACCATACTATGATCCTCGGCTGGATAGGGTGGTGCTGCCCGACTTCAGGCGCGTCGCGTGGACCTACACCCGGGACACCAGCTTCACCACCCAGGTGGGGACCGTAGTCTGCAGAATGAGGCGGTACAGCCGCCGCCACGAGCCTCAGGTGGTTAAGCTCTGCTACGTGCACGACCCGGTTCTCCGCGAGAACGTGGAGATCGTTTACGACGCCAACGAAGCCCAGGGAGTGTTCACGGAGCCCCCGTGCGTGGAGGGCGGCGACACCCAGATCATAGACGAGGAGACCATAGCCTTCGGCGTCGGTCAGAGGTCCACCGTCACAGGGGTCCTTGAGACCGCCAAGAGGCTGTTCGAGGCGGACACGGACGAGGATCTGAGGTACGTGTGCGCGGTGAGACTCGCCGAGAGGCCCGCCGTGGACTACATGCACCTAGATGTGACCATCAACTACCCGGACAGGGGCAAGGCGCTGGTCATGCCTTACGTCTACGACCCGGAGATGGTGCCCGGCTACCCGCCGAGGAAGCTGCTGCTGAAGACCCTTGAGGCGGTGAGGGCCCAGAGCGAGGCCCATGGACGGCCCATGGCGCCCCTCGTCCACCCCGACCACTTCAGGAGCCTCGGCAGGACAACCGTCTACGTCAACGACGGCGGCCGCCCCGAGCCTCTCCGATCCGAGGGCTGCTTCCTAGACTTCCTCGTCAGGGAGGGCAAGTTGGAGAAGGATGGGCTCATCTACGTAGGCGGCGCCCCCGAGGACCCGTTTGACGTGGTTCACCTTCTGGATGCCATGATGGAGCAGAGCCGCGGCGCCGCGAACATAGTGGCGGTGAAGCCTGGAGTGGTCATCGCCTACGACCGGAATCGGGGAACCAACCGGGCGCTCAGAGACCACGGGATCGAGGTGCGTGAATGGAGCAGCGGCTATCTGGATCTGCTGGGCGGCCCCCACTGCAGCACCAGCCCCCTCTGGCGTGACCCTGCTTAAGCTCCTGCGTAGCCGTAGAGCCTTGAATCTTAAAAAAGAATGATCGAGTCCTGGCTCGTATATTCGAAGCACCGCCTTTTTCTTATCCCCGTCTTAGGGGGTTGATGATGTGTTCAGCGAAGAGTCGCAGACTGTTTTTACGCGCCACGAGGTCCGGTACGTGTCGTGCGGCTCTGATGCTGAATATGAAGTACGTCACGCCTATGTCCCTGATGTGTTGTACCTTTTCCAGACATTCCTCGGTGGTGCCGATGAGGTGACGTGCCCGGTACCGGCTCAGCCACTCGTCGAAAGACGGGTATTGATCCTGTATTGGGCGCCCTCGTTCTTGGCCTGTGAGATACATCTCCTTCATCGCCTCTAGGAGGTCGTCCTCGCTCTGGTAGAGGTCCATGGAGGCGTAGTAGGTCTTGTCGATGCTATCGGGGTCGCGTCCGATTTGGGCGCAGTGCTTCTTCAGTATGTCCATTTTTCGTCGGTACTCGTCTGGGGGGCCAAACCCGTTCCATCTATCGGCGTAGGCCGCCACGGCCTTGAGGGTGTAGGTCTCGCCGCCTCCGCCTATCGTTATGGGGGGATGCGGTTTCTGCAGGGGCTTCGGGTAGCAGACGGCGTCACGTATGTGGTAATGCTTCCCGAAGCTCGGGCTCTTCTGCGTCCACATTCGCTTGATGATCTCCAGGCTTTCCTGCAGCCGCTCTACACGTACACGTGGGCTCGGGAAGTCATACCCGTAAGTCTCGTGTTCTTCCTGGTTCCAGCCGGCTTCTGTCCCGAACTCGAGGCGTCCCTGAGTTATAACGTCTAGCGTCGCGGCCATCTTCGCGAGGAGGGCTGGGTTCCGCCAGTTGTTGCAGAGAACCAGGGTTCCCAGCCGTATCTTCTTGGTGATGGTGGAGAGGGCGGAGAGGATCGTCCAGACCTCGAATCGCGAGCCGCCTATGGTGAGGTGATCGCCAAACCAGATGGAGTCGTAGCCGAGTTCTTCGCAGTACTGAGTGGTTGTCTTCAGGTCGCCCCAGTCGGTGGATGCGTAGTATCGGGCACTCGATTGAATCCCAAATCTTAACTCCTTCATTCTCTGAACACCTTATACCTTTTGCATTTGACGCTGTGTGGGCGCGCTTCTTAGACGAAGACACACGGAAGCCAATTAATTGATTCTTGTAGTCTGTTGTGATAAGGGTAGCTCGATATCCTTGTCACTAGGTTTATGTGTTTGTTAAAAGTGGCGGAAGCACCGTTCGTCGGTGAACGCCATGGCTATGCCGTTCTCGTCGCAAGCCTCTATGACCTCCTTGTCCTTGACGCTGCCGCCCGGCTGGACGCACGCCGTGACGCCGTGCTCGGCCAAGAGGTCGATGCTGTCCCTGAACGGGAAGAACCCGTCCGACGCGAGCACGGAGCCCGGTATGGCGTCGCCGTGGCCCCTCATCTCTGCCTTGTCCAGCGCCAGCTTCACGGCGGTGACCCTGTCCTGCTGGCCGGTGCCGACGCCGATGGTGGCGCTGTCCCTGCTGAGGACGACGCCGTTGCTGCGCACGTTCATGCAGACGTACCAGCTGAAGAGCAGGTCCTTGGCCTCCTGGACTGTGGCCTTTCGCTCCGTCACGTACCTGAGGTCGTCTGGGCCCCTGATCCTTGTGAGCATGGGGGCCTGTAGCACTATGCTGCCGTCAGTCTGGACGCTGATGTCCAGGGACTCAGGCGCGTCGCCGACGTACCTGCTCAGCTTGTCCAGGCCGTCCACCTGCATTATGCGTATGTCTTTCTTCTGTTGGAAGTGCTCCATGCAGCCCGGCTCGTAGCCCGGGGCCACGACGCCCTCGACGTAGCTGGTCATTATCTCCTCGGCGGTGTCCTGGTCCACCACGGTGTTGAAGCCCACGACGCTGCCGAACGCGGCCAGGGCGTCGCAGTCCCTCGCCTTGGTGTACGTCGTCCTCAGCGGCTCGTCCGGGCTGTTTCGTGCGGCGGCGCCGCTGGGGTTCACGTGCTTCATGACGGCGCAGGCGGGCTCCTCGAAGTAGCTGACGATGCGCAGGCTGTTGTTCACGTCCTCCACGTTGGTCATGCTCAGCCCCTTCTTCCCGGTCTTCAGCATCTCGACGTTCCCTACGGTCAGGGGCTTGCCCACGGGCGCGTAGAACGCGGCGGGCTGGTGTGGGTTCTCGCCGTAGCGCAGACTCATCCGTTTCCTGTACACCGTCTCGCGGTCGCCTATCTTGATGGTCATCTCCTCGGGGAACGACTCCTCGAGGGCCGTCCGGTACTTCCTCCTCATGGATTTCTCGCTCATGGGTTCCTCTCCAGGTAGTTTACTATGGCGGAGTCGTATGCCGCCGTCCTCTTGAACGCGGCCCTGGCGTACCTTCTCCTCAGCTCGGTGGTGAGCTCTCCCCGGTTCTTGTTGAGGGTTTCCACGACCTCGCGGTACTGGGACGGGTCGGTCACCACGCAGACCCTGTCGTACAGCAGAGCCGCCTTGGCGGCGGAACGGGTCATGGTGGGGCCTCCTATGTCTATGTTGTCTGCCGCGGTTTCTAGGTCTGCTCCGCCGGCGACGACCTTCTCGAAGGGGTAGAGGTTGCATACCACCAGATCGATAGGCTCTATGCCGTTCTCCATCATCCACTCCCTGTGGTCGGGGCGGCTCCTATCGAGGAGGATGCCGCCGTGGACCTTGGGGTGCAGGGTCTTGACGAGCCCGCCGGGGCTCTCGGGGTGGCCCGTATAGTTGCTGACTTCCACCAGCTTCTTGTATCCTATCTCCCTGATGCGTCTGGCGGTGCCTCCGCTGGAGATGATCTCGACGCCGCAGCCGCCCAAAGCCTCCACCAGCCCCTCTAGGCCGGTCTTGTCGTAGACGCTTATCAAAGCCCTCTCTATCATCGGCTCACCTTTACGGGTTAACGCACAGGCGCCGACGCTTTAGGGTTTGCCTTTCGCGGGGCTGTAAACTTGCATGAAGAAATAAACTAGCGGTGATTGGCGTAGACTGGGCTGCTCCAGGCCATGGAGCCGTTGCACTGGGTCACCTTCACCCAGTAGGGGTTCATGCCCTCCTCTATGCACTGGTCCACTATGGTGAACTCTAGGTCCCTGGGCAGCGGCTTGCCCGTGATCGCCTGTATCTTTACGCGTCTGTTGACGGGGCCAACCTCGACCACCGTGGGCTCGTACCTTATGTCGGCGGGCCGGAACGTGAAGGTGACGGGCCTGCTGTGGAACGTGGCCTCGGCGTCGGGCGGGGCGTCCAGCCTCATTACGACTCCGTCGGGGTCCCCGCCTGTGGTGCTGGTCCACTCCAGGCGCTGGCTGTTTACACGCCACACCCCCTGGTCGGGGTAGTCGAACGCGTAGCCGCTGAACGACGTTATCCTGCCTTTATCGAGGTAGAGGCCGCCGTCCCAGCTCACCCGTTTGGGCCTGCTCTTGACGCGGGCGCCCATCCATTCCACCTTTATGAGCCTGTCCTCGCCGTCGGGGGCGGCGAAGGGGTGCCTGTAGATGGTCTCCGTCCCCCTCTTGACCTCCACGGCGTGCAGCGGCCTGGTGCCGTGCACCTTGACGGTGATGGCTGGCGGGGCGTCGGCCTCGTACTTCTCGCCCATCATGTGGCCGTCCACCTTGAAGTCGAGTATGATCCTCTCGCCGGTGGTTCCATAGGTCCGCCTCGACCAGAACGCCTCCCAAAGCGCCTCCTTAGAGAGGGTCTCAGCGTAGACAGCGGTGTAGCCCCCCCTTGTGGTGAAGTTCTCGGAGGTGAGGGTGAGGCCGGGCCTGCAGGTGTGGTCGTCGCTGGCGGCGATGAACCCCACCTTGAGGCCGCGGCTGAGGGCCTCCTCCAGCAGCCACTCGAAGGTGCCGTGGTGGCTGTGGACCTCGATGAGGGGCACCATCTCGGGGTCCCAGTAGTCAAGGTTGGCGTGGCGGCCGCCGACGTGGGCCACGGCCATTACGTCTCCTCTGCCTCTGAGCTCGTCCCAGAGCCTGTCTATGGGGTACCTGTCGGTGGCCTCGTCGCTCCTGTCTTGGATGAGCCAGTGGTCGCTGCGGTGGAGGGGCCCGTCGTCGCCCAGATAGTAGATGTTGTGATCGCCGCCGGCGGGTGTGAGGCCGCTCCACTCGTAGCCCAGGAACAGGAGGAACCTGCCGGACTCGGTGTACCTCTTGGTCTTGGTCTTCACCTCCTCCCAGAGCTCCTTGGTGATCTGGAAGTCGTTGCCCTGCCAGCCGCCGAAGTCCATGTTGGCGACTTTGCGCAGGAATCGGAAGTACTCGTCCACGGTGCCGGTGCCCACCGTCTGCTTGGTCTGGCCGTGCATGTCCCCCCAGTAGAGCTTGTATCTGGGCTCCTCCTCTTGGACCATGATGGGGTTGGACTCTGCCGTGCGGCCGTCGCCGTCTGTGATCTTCAGGGTCTGCAGTCCCTCCCCTCCGAGGGCCACACTGAAGCGGTGTGCTCCCGCGTCCTCCTCTTTGAACGTGTAGGGCTCCACGTCCAGCCCCTCGAACCGCACGGTCCCCCTGTACCCGTCGCATCTGTTGCCGTAGCTGTCCAGCGCCCTGACCACCACGTCGAAGGGCTCACCCGGGGCTGCCCCCGAAGGTGCCGCCGCCTCCAATGATTCAGCTGGGCCGCCGACGACTCTTACGTGGGGAGACTCTGTGATCTCCTCGAACCTGCCTGTGCCGAAGGGATCCACCAGCACCTTGAACACGTGCTCCTGCTCCCTGAATGTCTGGGCCTTGAGCCCGGGGCCGCCCTGGCTTTTGTCCCCGTAGACTATGGTCACCGTGTCTCCCTCGTAGAGGCTGCCGTCACGGACGTCCACCTGTATTGCGGCCCTGAAGGGCCGTATGTGGCCGCGGCTGCTGAAGAAGCATTCAAGCCTCACGTCCCTGTCCGTGGAGACGGTGGTGTATCCGGACCCGGTGGGTTCGCTGAACTGGGGGGACTCCTCGTCGCTCACGCTTCTCCGCGCCACCCTCATGCTGCCGCCGTCGTCTATCCCGTACCTTCCCACGTGGTAGACCAGGGTCCAGGTCGCCATGCTCCCGGCGATCACATCTGTTTCGGGCCTTATCTCGGCCCATCCAAGCCATGACCTGTTCAAGACAGTCACCTGCGATTATACTGGGGGGATGTGGATGTAAAACCTGCTGAGAAAAAGGGGGTTAGAGCCTGCCTGGGCCGGGGCGCATGATGTCGTGGGGCGCCGCCTCCTGGGCTCCCCGCTCGGTTATGAGGGCGAGCCTAGCCTTCTCCCACATCTCCGGTATGGTCTTGGCGCCCACGTACCCCATGGCCGCCTTGAGGCCGCCCGTGAACTCGCCCAGTATTTCCTTCACCGGGCCCCGGTACGGCACCCAGCCCTCGACGCCCTCGCTCACCGACTTTGAGGGCTGGCTGTACCTGTCCTGCGCGTACCGCTTCTTGCGAGCCCGTTCGCTGCCCATGCCGTAGTACTCCTTGTAGTACCGTCCCTCCATGGCGACGAGCCTGCCGGGGCTCTCCCTGCAGCCCGCGAACACGTTCCCCATCATGGCGCAGGACGCGCCCACGGCCATGGCGACGGCTATGTCGCCGGGGTTCCTCATGCCGCCATCAGCGATAATGGGGATATCTGCTCCGTACTTCTCTACGGCGTCGGCGACCCTGCTGGTGGCGTAGAGGGTGGGGGCGCCGGCGCGTGTGACGACGCTTGTGCTGCAGATGCTGCCGCTGCCTATGCCCACCCTGAGCCCGGCGACGCCGTCAAGCTTGGTGACCACGTCCTCGGCCGCCTCGTAGGTGCCTATGTTGCCGACTATGACCTCGGCCTCCACTTCCCTGAGTATCTCCTTGGCCGCGTCGAAGCAGTTCTTGTTGTGGAAGTGGGAGACGTCCAGCACCAGCACGTCCACGTACCTGTCCAGCGCCTTGGCCCTGGGCAGGTCGAAGGGGCTAATGGCCGCGGCGCATATCAGGCGGCCCTCTTCGTCCCTGACGGCGTCCTGGTAAGTCCCCTTGAGGGTGATGTCCTTCATGGTTATGAGACCCCTCACCCTCCTGTCCTTGTCTACTATGGGTAGCTTCTCTATCCTGTGCTCGTGGAGGATCTTCATGGCCTCCTCCAGGCTCGTGTCCTCGGTGCCCGTGTAGACCTCCTCGGTCATGACGTCTTTGACCTTGAGGCTGCTCTCCGCAAGGCGGACGTCCCTCCAAGTCACTATTCCCACCAGCCTGTCCCCGTTCTCCACCACCGGGAAACCCTTGATGCTGTGCTCCTCCATGAGCTTCAGCAGCTCGTCCACCGTGTGGTTCGGGTTGACGGTGATGACGTCCCTGATGATGACGGCCTCGGCGCGTTTGACGCTGCGCGCCATGGCCACCTCCTCCTTGGCGCTGCAGTTCCTGTGCAGGACGCCTATGGCCCCCTCCCTAGCTAGAGCTATGGCCATCTCGGCTTCGGTGACTGTGTCCATGGGGGACGCCACTAGGGGGATGTTGATCGTTGTGCCCTGGCTGAACCGTGTCTTCACGTCGGCCTCGCCGGGCTCCACGTTGGTCCACCCCGGGAGAAGAAGAACGTCGTTGAAGGTAAGGGCTTTTTCCGCGTTTTCGAACTTTTGACGGAAACCCATTCATTACACCATTTTAGACACCCTTCTCCTTTACGCGCTTAATATATCTTTGGATTAACGGGGGTTGAAAATTATACTAAAGATGCAACACGCTCTTCACTGATGTTTTATGCGGCCGCGTGGGTCAGGTAAGGTAGGAGGATGTGACCCTGCCCCTGGTGAAGACCATGTGCGCCCGGGACTGCCCGGACGCCTGCTTCCTCGACGTCGAGGTGAGGGACGGCGTCGTTGTCTCCGTTAGGGCGAGCAGGGAGAACTCCGTCACCGCCGGTATCACGTGCCCTAGGGCGCTGGGCGACCCTCAGAGGCTCTACAGCATGGACCGGGTGCTGAACCCCTACGTCAGGGAGGCCCGGGAGGGGCAGAGGTTCAGGCTCTCCACGTGGGACGACGCCCTGTCCCTCGTGGCCCGGAGGCTCGGGGAGGCGCTGGAAGCGGGCGGCCCTGAGTCCGTGTTGCTCCTCGACTACTACGGCAACACGGGGCTCCTGTCAAGCCGTTTCAGCAGGCGGCTCTGGACGGCGCTGGGCGCCACGCGCACCGACGGCGCGGTGTGCTCCGCGTCGGGCCACGCCGCCCTGGGGCTCCACTACGGCCTCAGCTACGGCGTGGAGCCGGAGATGCTGCTGGATCGCAAGATCATCGTGTTCTGGGGGTTCAACGCCAAGAACAGCAGCCCCCACACGTGGGCGCTGGCGCTCAGGGCCAGGAGGGGAAACGACGCCGCCATCGTGGTGGTGGACCCCCGCCGATCCGAGTCCACGTCCATGGCGGACCTGTGGCTGTACCCTGTGCCGGGCAGCGATGTCGCCCTCTGCTACGGGCTGGCGAGGCACCTCATCGTGGGTGGCCACGTGGACATGGGCTTCATCGCGGAGCGATGCGCGGGCTACGAGGCGTACGCCGAGGAGGCCATGCGGTGGACCCCGGAGCGGGTCGAGGCGGTGACCGGCGTCTCACCTGCGGGCGTGGAGTCCTTGGGGGACGCCCTGGTCGAGTGCGGTAACCCGGTCTTCATGATGGGCATCGGCCTCAACAAGGGCCTCCAGGGCGCCGAGTCCGTCAGGGCGGTCTCCCTCCTCCCGGCGCTCCTCGGGGAGAGCCGCGGCTTCTACTACACCAACAGCAGGGGCAGGTACCTCGCCGGGGACCTGGAGGGGAAAACGCTTACGAGCAAACCTCCGCGCGTGGTGAGCCAGATATCCATAGGCGAAAGGCTCAAAGCCGGCGAGTTCCTCTTCGTCTACGTCCAGGGCATGAACCCCGCCCTCACCCTCCCCGACTCCGGCAGCATAAAGGCTGGGCTGACGCGCGACGACGTCTTTCTGGTGGTCCACGACACCCACCTCACCGAGACGTGCCGCCTCGCGGACGTCGTCCTCCCCGCCGCCACCTACCTTGAGAAGGACGACATAGTGCTGAGCGACTCCCACCCCTACGTCAGGAAGGCGAGCAGGGCCGTGGAGCCTTGGGGTATGAGCAGGGACGAGGTCTGGGTCATGAGGGAGCTGGCCCGCCGCGTGGGCGTCACGGACGAGTGGGTGTACGTCGACCCGTGGGACGAGGCTGGGCGAGTACTTGGGGACGCGTTCATGGATGGCTGCTACCGGGACCTGTTGGATGGGTTCACGGTGAGGCTGCGAATGAGGCCTGCAGACGAGTACCAGACGCCCTCAGGCAGGATAGAGTTCTTCTCCACGGCGGCCGGCGAGGGCGTGTCGCCGCTGCCAGCCCAGATGGACCTCGGCCGCGCCCAGGACGAGTACGTCCTCATCAGCAGCAGCCTCCCCAGGTACACCCACACCCAGTTCAGGGACGTGTACGGCGAGATACCCCTCCAAGTCTGGGTGAACCCCGTGGACGCGGAGAGACACGGCGTCCAAGAGGGATCAGAGGTGACCCTGTTCAACGAAAGCGGCCGCCTCACTCTCACGGCGGTGGTCACGGACCGGGTCCCCCGGGGGGTGCTCTGGGCGCCGAGGGAGATGGTGGACGGCGACGGCAACCCGCAGAACGCCCTCACCCCCGGGAATCCTCAGACGCTGGGAGGTGGCCCCGCGTTCAACTCCACCCGGGTGAAGATGCTCTAGGACAGTTTTTACGTGTACGAGGCGATCCCTTGCGTATGAGGTTCATCGCGGAGGTCTTCAACAGGTACCCGGAGGCGCACGTGGGCGTGCTGGTGGCAGAGGGCATCAAAGTGGTGAGGGGAGACTCGACCCTAAAGGAGGTTAAGACCCAAGCGCTGCGTGCAGCAGAGGAGAAGCTGGGAGGCGTGCCCGCGACGCGGCACCCTTTCATAGCGTCGTGGAGGAACATGTACCGCAGCTTCGGCTCCAAGCCGGGGGACTATAGGCCGTCCGCTGAGGCCCTCGTCAGACGTGCCCTCAAGAGGGGCGTCCTCCCTACCATCAACACGGCCGTGGACGCGTACAACGCCGTCTCCGTGCGTCACCTGATACCCATGGGCGGGTTCGACCTCAACCGCGTCTCCGGCGACATCAGGCTCAGGCTCTCCCCGGGCGGCGAGGAGTTCACGCCCCTGGGCCCAGGCGAGACGGAGCTGACCTACCCCGGCGAGGTGGTGTACGCGGACGACACACGGATACTCACCCGGCGCTGGAACTACAGGGACTGCGACGAGACCAAGATAACCACTGGGACCCGGTGCGCGGTGTTCTTCGCGGACGGGCCCGAGGGTGTGCCTAGGTCGGCGGTCGAGGAGGCCGTCCTTGACCTTGAGAGGATGCTACGCGGCGTCCTCGGGGGAGGATGCCGCTCAGGCGTCGCGTGGGCAGAAGAAAAAGAGGTCGTCCTCAGGCCCTAGAAGGGCCCAAGCTATTTCTCCACGTTGTACTTGTCGTAGAGCTTCATGAGCAGCCTGTTGAGCTCCTTGGCTCGTTCTTCGGAGTCCCTGGGCTTGAGCTCTTCGCACTCGTAGCCCACCACCTCCCTCATGTGCTCCACGTTCTCCTCGCAGAACACGACGGTGCCGTCGTCCTTGATCTTCTCGATGCCGTCGATCCTGCCGCCCTCCTCGTTTATGCGCACGGCCTCCTCCCTGCTGATGCCGGGCAGGACCACCTCTGCGCCCGTCTCGGAGAGCCTGCACGGGTAGCCCCCGGGGAGCCCGGCGGCGCCTGCGACGCAGGTGTGGACCTCGCCTGTGTCGTAGTACACAGCCAGCACGTGCTTGAGAAAGCTTGAGGCGGTCCGCATCTGGTCCACGAGGGCGCTCTTGAACTGGCCCGGCGCCCCGTACCCCTCTTCGACGTAAAGCCTGGTGATCTTCTCGTTGGGGAACCTGTCGGCGACGTCCACGCCGTCCACCAGTATCTTGGCCCAGTAGGGGCCGTCCATGCGGGCCGTGTAGTAAGTGCCGTGGTGGCCAACGCCGTAGACCTGGACGCTCCTGTAGGGCACCCCCAGCTCACGGGCCACTATGCGCTTGACCCTGCTCATGCCCAGATCCATGTTGCCGCCGCCGCAGACGGGCTCCAGCCCAAGCTTGCTGAGCACCACGTTGGTGGCGTCGGGGTAGGCGCCGTTGACCACCTTGACGTCCACGCCGCTCTTCTTGACGGCCTGCATCAGCTTGTGGGCCAGGGTCAGGTGGTTGGGCAGCCACGGCCCTATGGGGCCTATCTTCTTGTACTCCTCGGGGGGCAGCAGCCGGGTGACCCACCAGGAACCCAGGCTGGCCAGGTTGCAGACCACCTTGGGTCTATGCTCCTTGAGCAACTCGGCCGTCTCGTCTATCTCGAAGAGGTTGATCTTCTGGAAGCTGAGGTCCGGGTGGTAGCCGAGGTTGTGGGCGACGTGGATGCTCTCCTCCACCTCGAACCTTCCCTTCTTCTCGTCCACGTCGGCGCCGATGACCTTGAAGGGTAGCCCCATGCACGCTATCTGGTACATCATGTCGTGGCCGACGCTGCCGGCCGATCCGATTATCATCATCGAGTCCATCTTGATACAAGATGAAACACGCGGACATTGTATAAAAGCCTGAACAGACAATCATTCATTTATAACCGCTGGAACGTATCTCCATGGGGCCCATGAGACGTGCGTTGCTTTTCATCGCGTTTCTGTCGCTGATCCTCTCGACGATCCCCCTAACGTCGGCCCAGGGAGAGTATACGCCGGTCTCGCTGACTTTCACCCTCTATTCCGACGGCACCGCCAGAGCCGAGTACAAGGTGGAGTCCGACGCGTTGCAGGCCCGCGTCGAGGTCGAGCTCTTCGGGCCCCCCTATAACAACCTCGTGATAAGGGACGACGAGGGCTACCCTCTCATCTACAGCACGGACGAGCCGAACGTCACGGTGGACAGCCTGGGCGCGCTGGAGCTTACCTTCACGTACCTTACCATGAGCCTCACCACAAAGGAGGGCCTAGTCTGGGCGTTCAACGTGTCGTCGCCCTTATCCACGCTGATCAAGCTCCCCGAGGGGGCCGCCATATTCGACATGAGCGACGTGCCCACCGACCTGGGCATGGAGGGGGGCAGACAGTACATTGTGCTTGGGCCCGGCGACATCTACGTCTACTACATGATTGGGCTCCCGGACGTGGAGAAGGAGGCCCAGGAGTCCCTGACGAAGGTGGAGGCCCACCTCAGCGACCTGGAGGACATGGGCTACGTGCTCACCGAGGCACGTTCAACCCTCGTCCAGGCTCGGGACCTGTACGACTCGGAACAGTACGTGGACTCGAAGAACAGGGCCGAGCTCGCAATGTCCACGGCCGACGAGACCGTCGAGGACGCCGTTGACGCATACGATGAAATAGGGCTGGCGTCGGAGGCGCTGAGCCAGGCTAGGAGCGACGGAAGAACCATGGGCCTCGACGAGGCCGAGTCGAGCCTTGAGGCGGCGTCCTCCTGCTACGGTGAGGGCAGCTACGCCGAGGCGGTTGCTTACGCTTCTCAGGCCATTCAGCAGGCAGACCTGGCCACGGCCCCTAAGACTAACGCCATGTTATACATGGGCATACTCTTGCTGGGGGGGTTGATCGGCGGAGGATACTACTACACCCAGAGAGTCAAGGCCGAGGAGCCCCCGCCCCAGGTCCCCTCTGGCATGTCACAGCCCAGGGAGGTAGACCTGGACAAGATTTTCTGGCACCACCAGGACCTACGGCTGGACGACAAGGAGGTCATCAGGTTCATAGCGGATTCCGGGGGCGAGGCGTTCGCGTCCGAGATACGGGACAGGTTCGATATTCCCCGTTCCAGCGCCTGGAGGCTTATAAGGAGGCTGGTGAGCAGCGGCGTCGCGGAGGAGACCAAGGTGGGGAACCAGAGCCTTGTGAGAATTAGAGATGAGTATCTCAAGTAAATATTGGGTAAAGCGTTCCAAACCGTTCCAGCGCGTTCTTATAATAAAGCCGTGGGCATCTATCCATGCGAACGAGATGAAGACCAAGTTAATCGCCCTTGCGTTTTTACTCTTGCTCTTATCGGCGCCGCTGACCCAGGTTGTGTACGCCGAGGACGCCCTTGGCGGCGAGGACACTGGAGACGGTACTGACGGTGATGGGACCGGAGACGGTACCGGAGACGGGGAAGATGGTGACGGTACTGGAGACGAAGAAGATGGCGGAGACGGCAACATCGATCCGCTTGTCTACCAGCAGATAAAAGAGGACACCGAGGCAAGGTGGTGGAATCTCTACTATCTCTACACCGGCCAGCAAGGCGGTGAAGAGGACGGCGACGGAGAAGACGGGGACGGCGATGGAACAGGCGACTACGACGGCCCAGAGATCCCGGAGGACTTGGACCCCGAGCTCAGAAACCAGCTCATGAACGCGTGGATGGAGATGACGCAGGCAGCCGAGATGGAGGGAGAAAACCTGCAGACGGCCGCGCAGCAGCACCTGCGGGTCATGAGAGTTCTAAGGAACTCCTGGAGGAAGTACCAGAAGGACAACCCGGACGTCGTGGATGACACGACCGAGCCCCCGGACGAGACCGGGGATGGCGGCGACGAGCTCCCCCCGGAGCCCACTGAGGAGGAGTTAACCGAGATCCA
>CAZBUI010000003.1:0-38255 GCA_964495055.1 uncultured Candidatus Bathyarchaeia archaeon
CCGTCTGCCTCGGCGTGGGTGAAAGGCGCCGTTAGGCCGAAGGGCGTCTCGAAGACAAGGTTTTCCCCGATTACTTCTACGCCTTCGTATCCGCAGGGGAACCTCGAGCCCATCGTCGTGGATCCCCCGAGGACCGCGATCTTGACCGCCGGTATCTCAGCCATGGGTGAAGTCACGTCTCTAGGGGTTAAAACGGTTGCTTGACTCGCCTAAGAGGAACCGGGAGATGAACCGCTGACCCTTGAAATCCTTGGTTTATACCTAAAACAGAATTATATACTAGATTATACGCCCGTCTTCACCAAATCTATGGTAAATATAGGCGAAAGGTATATATACCTGAAAGGTGCTGTATCGCTGCTCTGTACGCGAATAAATATTCCGATGAGATTCGGGGTATTCCTAGCGCATCAGTCTCAAAAAAGGTGCATAAAATATGATGTTGAAACCCAATAGGCGGGCTAGCGAGGATGTTTGCCCGGAGTGCGGCAGCACACACATAATTATCGACGGTGGCTCCGGAGAGAGGATTTGCGGCGCATGCGGCCTCGTCATGGCTGACAGCATGATAAACGAGGGCCCCGAGTGGAGGGCCTTCAGCCAGGAGGAGAGAAACAACCGCAGCCGCGTAGGTATGCCCCTAAGCTTCAGCGTCCACGACAAGGGCCTCAGCACGATGATCGGCCAGGTGGGCAAAGACGCTTTCGGCAGAACCATCCCCACCAAGACCATGTTCCAGATGCTCAGGCTCAAGAAGTGGCACATCAGGAGCAGCTACCAGTCCAGCGTGGACAGGAACCTGAGCCACGCCATGACCGAGCTCAGCAGGCTCAGCGACAAGCTCCACATACCCAAGCCGGTTAAGGAGCGGGCAGCCGTCATCTACAGGAAGGCCCTCGAGAAGGGGCTCGTCCGGGGGCGCAGCATAAGCGCCATCTCGGCCGCCAGCCTCTACGCGGCCTGCAGGATAACCAGCACGCCCAGGACCCTGCGCGAGCTGGGCAACGTGAGCACCATCGACAAGAAGGACCTGGCCCGATGCTACAGGCTGCTGCTCCGCGAGCTGAACCTGAGCATGCCCATACCCAAGGCCCAGTACAGGGTGCCCAAGATAGCCGCCAAGGTGGCCATCAGCGAGAACACCCAGCAGACGGCGGTGGACATCCTCAGGAAGGCCGAGGATCTCAAGACGACAGCGGGCAAGGACCCCATGGGCCTCGCCGCGGCAGCGCTGTACATTGCGTGCGTCATGAACGAGGAGAAGCGGACCCAGAAGATGATCGCGGACGCCGCGGGCGTCACCGAGGTCACCATCAGGAACCGCTACAAGGGCCTCAAGGAAGCCCTGCAGATCAAGCTCTAGCCTCGAACTCTTTTGATGATTTTTTTAAAACCAGAAGCCATTCTTCGGTCAACTGGTGTCGTGTATGAGTGAACCCGTAGACTACCTCACAGAGGACACATACCGCCCGTACTGGCTGGAGGACGGGGTGACCGAGGAGACCCTCTCCTCCGTCGCCGAGAAGAAGCCCCTGCTGGTGGAGCTGGGGAAGGAGCTGTCCGGGTACGAGTGATACTACATGGTGGGCAACGGCGGAAGCTACAGCGTGCAACTGCCCATCGAGTACCTCGCGGACAGGCACACCCGGGTGCCGGTGAAGGCTTACAGCGGCGGTATGTTCCTGGAGTAGCGGCCCGCAGCCGTAGACGAGGACGCCGTCGCCGTGCTGATAAGCAGTAGCGGGACGACTAGGGAAGCTGTTGAGGCGTTGGAGTGGTGCAGCGAGAGGGGAGCCGTAACCGTGGGCCTCACACAGAAAACGGACTCCGCAATCAAAGGTATGGCGTCACACGGGCTCGGGTGGGACGCCCGCGGAGTCACCCTGGGCAAACTCGGGAGCCTGTACACGTTGTTCGGCTCGATCCTCGCTGAGAAGGGCTACGAGATAGGCGGCAGGATGGTGGAAACCGTATCCAGGTTGCCCGAGACGCTGCCCAAGATGATCCCCGCAGCCAAGGAAACCGCGAGGAGGCAGGGTCTGAAGCTCAAAGATCATGACGAGATTTTCGTGCTCGGCGGAGGGATAAACTGGGGCCTAGCCTACCAGTACATGCTCAGCACGCTCATGGAGATGTGCTGGATACACGATACGGCCATCGACTACAGCGAGTTCAGGCACGGCGCACTGGAGATATTCACAGAGGGAAAGGCGGCCATATTCCTCCGCGGCCGTGGAGGCCAGCGGGGGCTAGAGGAGAAGATAATAGAGTTCAGCAGGGGCAACGGCGTCAAGTGCTTCGAGTACGACAGCCAGGGCCTCGACGTGGACGAGCTGATGACCCCGTTCGCCCTCTTCATAGAGCTTGAGTGGCTCAGCTACTACCTGAGCCTCGCCCGGAACCGCAGGATGGGTGCTTGGCGATTCTACGACAAGGTAAGCTTCTAGCTATCCGCCGTACTTCATGGCGAGGCCGTCCACGTAGCCCAGGGTTTCCTGGCTGAAGCTACTCAGGCCCCGCATCTTTGCGGCCTCGTCGTACGCCCTGAAGAAGGAGAACGGGTCCCCCACCATCTCAAGGAGCCGTTCCTTGCCCAGCGCCTCCATTATGGTGTCCGTCATGTAGTAGCCGGTGGGGTGCCCCGCCCTCGGCGGGGTCACGCGGAGCATGCTCGACAGCTCATCCGTGTCTTCGGTTATGGCTATCCTGCGTATGAGTCTGTCCATCTCCTGGATCACCCAAGGGGAGTCGGCCACGTGCTCGTCCCGCGACAAGTGCCCCTCGGCGTATATCTGGTCGGCTATCCCCTCCTCGTTTAGCTGCCTGAGCACCCACATGATGTCCCGGTCTTTAGCCTCCACCCTGCCCGGGTCGTACACGTAGAACCTTCGAGCCATGCTGTGGAAAAGCTCGTGGGCGAGGAGATCGCCGAAGTCAGCCCCTAGGCTCACAGCGTAGAGGGGGTCGATGACGACGGTCTCGTAGCCACGGGCGTCCATGTCGAACACGACGAAAGCCACCACGGGGCACCCCTCCACGCCGGACGGCAGTCACTCCCCGGCCTTCGACGCCGGGTCCTCCATGAATCCCTCGTCTTCCACGAGAACCGCCGCCCAGGCCTCCAGCTTGCGTCTCCGCTCAGCCACTTCGACGTAGTGTTCGATGTACCAGTCGCCCCTGGTCACGGACTTCTCCCGGGCCTCAGCCGAGGAGGGCTTGTAGGCCAGCCAGTATTTTTCCTTGAAGAAGCTGGGCTTGAACTCCGTGGATAAAGCCCTGTAGCCGGGGAACTCCAGCAGCCCATCCAACTGATGCCTCGGAGGCTCTCCGTCTGCCCGGAGCACCTCCACTACCCCCCAGAAGGTGGTCAACCCGCCTAGCTCCAAAACAGGGTCCACGCCGTCTCCCCCCAGTCCTATTCAAGAGGCTGTAGGATGCCTATATGTTATGTGATTTGTGGAGTAAGGCTCTGGTCACCCGCCCTGTCTACACTAAAGTAATAATACGTAAACAGCTAATCATCCACAGGAGATGAGAATAGCAGTCATCGCAGACGACCTTACGGGGGCCCTGGATACGGGCGTCCAGTTCCGGCAGTGGGGCTACACGGTCCAGCTCACTGACACCCCGGAACGCAGCTCCGCCGAGGTGGCCATCATCAACACGGATACACGCAACAAGAACCGGGAAGAAGCATACCGGGCCACATACGACGTGGCAGTGAAGCTGCGAGACCACGACATCATCTACAAGAAGACCGACAGCACCCTCAGGGGAAACCCCGGACAGGAACTACAGGCCATACTGGACGCCACCGGGGAGACACGTGCCGTGTTCACGCCCGCCTACCCGTCCACCCGGCGAAGGGTCGAAGGCGGCCGCCTCTACGTGGCGGATATACCCATCACGGAGACCGAGTACGTCCACGAGTATCGCCGGAAGACAAGCAGGATACCGGAGATACTCGACACGGTGACACCGATACACTGCGTCAAATCTCCCGCGGACATCCCGGAGACGGGTATAGCCGTGGTCGACTCCGAGACCGAGCAGGACCTGCTGAGGATAGCCGCCAGACATACCCGGGTGATGGGGGGCTCGGCTGGCCTGGCCGACGCCCTGTGCCAGACGCTCAGAAACCCGCCGCCGGTGCTGACAGTCATCGGAAGCACCCGGACCGAGACGAGACACCAGGCAGAGCTACTCGTTCAGAGGCTGGGCGCGGCTTCGATCCCCCTAGACCTCGATAAAGCACTGAGCCAGGCTCCTCAAGAAGGGGCGGTGCAAACGGCGAAAAACGCACTAAACGAGGGACATGACGTTATACTCACCTCGGCCCCCACCCCGGAGACCGTAGAGCATACGCGGGAAGAGGCAAAAAGATTGAACATCACGCCTCAGATACTGGAATCCCGAATCACGGCGGCCCTGGCGGAGGCAGCGGAAAGCCTGCTAGCCGTGAGCCTCTCAGGCATAGTCATCACGGGCGGCGCAACCGCCCTCGCCGTCACCCAGCGACTCGGAACGAGAAACATCGAGATACTGGACGAGGTTCAACCCGGGGTGCCGGTCATAATGCTGGACCACCTACCGGCCGTGACCAAGGCAGGGGGGTTCGGCCAACCAGACACCCTCATCCAGGCCACACAGTACCTCAAGAGGAGACACCGATGAACCCCGTGATAGCCATAACCCTCGGAGACCCCGCGGGCATCGGCCCCGAGATAATCGCCAAGACCCTGGCGGACCCGGAGACCTACAGGATATGCAGGCCGCTGGTGGTCGGCGACAGCCACGCCATGCGTATGGGGGTGGAGGTAGCCGGAGAGAGCCTCACCATAAACCCCATAACTGAGCCCGGGGAGGCAGGGTTCAGCCACGGATCCATTGATCTCATAGACCTCAAGAACCTCGACCCGTCGAGGATCGAGATGGGTAAGCCCGCGGCAATGACCGGGGCCGCCAGCGTCGAGTACGTCATCTACGCGGCGGACCTGGCGCTGGCGGGTAAGGTGGACGCCATTGTGACGGCGCCGCTCAACAAGGAGGCCATGCACATGGCCGGGTACAGCTACCCGGGGCACACGGAGCTGCTGGCCGAGAAGTCGGGAACCGGCGAGTACGCCATGATGCTCGCCACCGGAAACCTCAGGGTGGTCCACGCCACCACCCACATACCCCTCAGGGAGGTAGCGGACCGCCTAACCGAGGAGCGGGTGCTCGGCACCATCCACATCGCCCGGGACGCGTGCCTGAGCCTGGGCATAGAGAACCCGCGGATAGCCGTGGCGGGGCTCAACCCCCACGCCGGCGACGGCGGCATATTCGGGGACGAGGAGGCGCGCATCATCGAGCCCGCCGTAACCAAGGCTAGGGGCGAGGGCCTGGACGTGGACGGGCCGGTGCCGGCCGACACTGTGTTTCCCAAAGCCGCCGGCGGGCAGTACGACATAGTGGTCGCCCTCTACCACGACCAGGGCCACATACCCGTCAAGCTGCTGGGCATGAGGTACGACGAGTCCAAGGGCGACTGGCTGAGCGTCAGCGGCGTGAACATAACCCTGGGCCTCAGCTTCATACGGACCTCCGTGGACCACGGCACAGCCTACGGCAAGGCGGGCAGACGGGAGGGCACCGCCAACCCGGAGAGCCTCAAGGAGGCCATCCACGTGGCCGTCCAGATGGCGGAGGCACGGAAAAACCAATAAGCCCAAGGGGCTTTCATCAAGCCATGCAGATCCCCAAGATGGCAAAGGTCAGGCAGGTATTCCAGCAACCAGAGATCGAGGACATACCCGCCAAGATACATGAAGAGCTGGAGAAGAAGCACCTACGGGACCGGGTTCAGCCCGGGCAGCGGATAGCCGTGACCGCGGGCAGCAGGGGAATAGCCGACATACCCCTAATCCTCGGGACGGTCGTCGCCGAGCTCAGGGATGTTGGGGCCGAGCCGTTCCTGTTGGCGGCCATGGGGAGCCACGGCGGGGCAACCCCTGAGGGCCAGATCGAGGTGCTCCGCAGCCTGGGGATAACCGAGGAGGCGGTGGGGGCGCCCATCGAGGCAGGCATGGAGGTGGAGCCTGTGGGGGCTCTCCAGGACGGGGTGGAGATATACCTGAGCCGTATAGCGCTGAAGGCGGACGGAATATTCGTGGTGGGCAGGGTCAAGCCCCACACCGACTTCAAGGGAGAGATCGAGTCTGGGTTGCTCAAGATGATGGCCATCGGCCTCGGCAACCAGAAGGGCGCTGAGATGATCCACTGGCACAGGTACGACGGCTACCACCGCATACTGCCCGAGGCGGGCAGGCTCATCGCGGAGAACACCAACGTGGTCATGGGGCTGACCCTGCTGGAGAACGCCCACCACAGAACTGCCGAGATACACGCGCTGCACCCGGACGAGTTCTACACGCAGGAGAAGCGGCTCCTGGAGAAGGCGAAGGACCTTCTCCCAAGGTTACCCTTCGACGACATAGACGTGCTTGTCGTCGAGGAGATAGGGAAGAACATCAGCGGCGTGGGCATGGACACCAACGTCACGGGCAGGTTCTGGATGCCCGGCGAACAAGACCCAAAGGCACCGAGAATCAAGAAGCTGGCCGTCCTTGACCTCAGCGAGGCGACCCACGGCAACGCCATAGGAATCGGGCTGGCCGACGTGACCACCAGGAGGGCCTTCGAGAAGATCGACTACCACCAGACCTATGTGAACTGCCTCACCCAGGGGAGCGGCGAGACGGGCAAGATACCGCCGTTCCTCGCCAACGACAGGGACGCCATAGCCACAGCCATCAGGATCAGCGGACCCATAAGGCCGGAGAAGGCTCGGGTCGTACGAATCAAGAACACCCAGGAACTGGAGACGCTGTACATCTCGGAGGCCCTCGTCGAGGAGCTGAACACGAGCCCCGACCTGCAGAAGCGTCTGATACTCGTGGACGAGCCCCGGGAGATGCAGTTCGACGTCATGGGCTACTTGGCGAGGTAGCATCAACCAGACTTATAGAAGGGTGCCGGCTACGTCTACACGGTGCACTGTTTGGAGCTGATAGACGCCATCAGGGGCAGGAAGAGCATCCGCAGGTTCAAGGACGCGCCTGTCCCCGTAGAGCTGGTCCGGAAGGCGCTGGACGCCGCCAACTACGCGCCCTCGGCTAAGCGGGGGGAGCAGTGGAGGTTCACGATCCTCACGGGAGACGCCAAGGACGCCTTCATAGAAGTGTTCGACGCCGAGCTGGACAGGTTCATAGAGGAGCACGGAGCCAGGGAGGCTGGGTCGTCCAAGAACTCGTGCAGGATCATGGCCGAGGCCCCTGTGCTCGTCATCGTATGGAACAGCGGCGAGCTCGGGTGGACCACCGAGGAGCACAGCGTAGCCGCCGCCATACAGAACATGCTCCTCCGCGCCTACGATCTGGGCCTGGGTAGCCTCTGGATAGGGGACGTGTATTATGCCTACGACGCCGTCCGGCGGTACTTCGGGAAAGAGTGGAAGCTCAGCGGGGCCGTCTCCCTCGGGTATCCGGACGGCGAGGGAGCCAGCTTCAAGCGGAAGACAGTGGACGAGGTCGCCGAGTTCCTCGCATAACCATTATATGGTTAACAAGTCTTATATCTGCACACGGTTCTTCCGATGGTACCTAGCTTGCTAGGAGGAAGAAGTGTGTATCGCTTGGACTGGAAAGGACTATCCTCCTGACCGAGGATGAAATACCCAAGAAATGGATTTCTATAACCCCTGATCTGCCGAGGCACCCCTACCCCCTGCTCGACCCGGGCACACGTGAGCCCGTCAAGCCGGAGGCGTTGCTCCCCATATTCCCGAAGGAGCTGCTCATGCAGGAGGTCTCCGAGAAACGGACCATAGACATCCCAGAGGAAGTGAGAGAAGCCTACAGGCTCTACAGGCCGACGCCCCTCGTAAGGGCGCGGCGGCTGGAGAAGGCGCTCAAGACCCCCGCCAAGATATTCTACAAGTAAGAGGGGGTGAGCCCCACGGGCAGCCACAAACCCAACACGGCCATACCCCAGGCGTACTATGCCATGCGTGAGGGAGTCAATAAGCTCACCACGGAGACTGGCGCAGGCCAGTGGGGCAGCGCCCTCAGCTTCGCAGGCATGCTTTACGATCTCGACATCGAGGTCTACATGGTGCGCATCAGCTACGAGCAGAAGCCCTACCGGAAGGTGATGATGAAGCTGTTCGGCGGCGAGGTGTACTCCAGCCCCACAGACCGTACGGAGGTGGGAAGGAGGATACGGGCGGAGGACCCCGACTGCACGGGCAGCCTGGGTATCGCCATAAGCGAGGCCGTGGAGCGGTGCCTCAAGGACGAGGAGACCAAGTACAGCCTCGGCAGCGTGTTGAACAGCGTGCTCATGCACCAGACCGTCAACGGCCAGGAGTCCATGGCGCAGCTGGCCAAGGTGGACGAGTACCCCGACACGGTGATAGGCTGCGTCGGCGGCGGCAGCAACTTCGCGGGCGGCGTCTACCCGTACCTCAGCGAGAAGCTGAGGGGGAGGGCAGAGAAGGACACCGAGTTCATCGCCGTCGAGAGCACCGCCTGCCCCAGCCTCAGCAAAGGCGAGTATCTCTATGACCACGGCGACACGGGCCGCATCACGCCGCTCATGAAGATGTTCACCCTGGGCCACGAGTTCATCCCCGACCCCATCCACGCCGGGGGCCTAAGGTACCACGGCATGGCGCCCGCCATAAGCATGCTCGTCGAGGAGGGCCTCGTGGAGGCACGGGCGTACAACCAGCTGGACGCGCTGGGCTCCGCGGTGGAGTTCACCAGGGCCGAGGGCCTCATACCCGCGCCGGAGACCGCCCACGCCGTCAAGGCAACCATGGACGAGGCGTTGCGGTGCAGGGAGACCGGCGAGGAGAAGACCCTGTTGATGCTGTTCAGCGGCCACGGCTTCTTCGACATGGCGGCGTACGAGGCGTACCTCGGCGGCGGACTGCAGCCCTACGAGCTGCCCGACGAACGGATAAGGGAGACCCTCGGCAAACTCAAGAAGCTGTACCCCTTCGCGTAGGGGCACCCACCCCATTTATTATCTCAAAAAACGGCTACTCTAGAGCTTGATCTCTAGAAGCCTCTCGATGTCTTTTTCTTCCACGTTCTCCGGCTCGAGCACCATGGTCCCGCCCTCCGCCGTGAATATGGCCTTGCCGTGGGCCCTGACGATGGGCATGATCACGTCGGTGTGCCCCGTCTCCACGATGGTCTTCAGGTTGTAGGCGCAGATCGCGTCCATCGGGATGGATAGCACCTTGTGGAGGGCGTACTCGTACCTTAGCAGCTCACGAACCTTTCCCTCCCTGAAGAAGCAGGACACTTCGCCCGCAGCCCTTAACCCAAGCCCCTTGGACTGGAAGACACTGATGGTCTCGTGCCACTTGTTGAGTATCCTCAACGCCTCGGCTTCCCCGTCTACTATGTAGAACTCGTCGTACCTCGGCGTCAATATGCTCCCAGACGCCAGGTTAGGCTCAACGTCTATGCCGTGCCCGGCCAGACCTTCGTGGATGCCTTGGGGTGTCTCCTCTGAATGCACGAAAACGATGCCTTTACCCTGTTTGAGTCCCTCAGCCAGGTAACGGTACAGAATTCTTCGCTTACTTTCCTGCGTGTCGTAGAACAGAAGGACATGGTCGGTTGTATCGATGTCGTGGATGAAGTTGTCTACCTCGGTGGAAATCATTATAAAAATAATCTAAGGTAAAACCTATAACCTTGATCATTTTAAGACCGCAGAACCCCGCTCCCTCTACATGATTTCAAGGAGTTTCTCGACGAGCCCGGCCGCCGTATTGGACTGGATCAAGGTAATCCCGTAGAGCTCACCGAGGCTGATGACCTCCTCGGGGAAAGGCTTCATGGACGCCAGCACCACCTTGACGTTGACGTCCCTTTTGCTGGCGCTCAGCTCGAAGACCTTGTTAAAAACGTTATCACCGATCAAGAGGTTCAACCCGGCCAAGTTCCCGGGGTTCTCCGGATCGCTGACGACGATGTTGAAGATGTACTCTACCCCAGAGGAGCCCTTTATACCCGCGTCTCTCTCAACCATCATACCCTCCTCGGCTAGGAGATCCGTCACCCTGTCAAGCACCTCTAAGAAGTTTTGTTGCTCCACGACCTCACGGAAGATCTCCTGGGCGGGCTTTCCGTCCCTCCAGTAACCCTCGAAGACGAGCTTCATGGTGTCTACGTAGAAGCCCAGATTCGACCATATCGCCTGCCCCTTCAAACCTTGCCCCGAGGTGGCCAGAAGGGTCTCCGCGCCGTCTACGATCAGCAGAGCGAGATCCGTTGCCGCTCTAAGGTCCTTGACCTCGCTGGCCCTCATCAGGCTCGAGAGTTTGGCGCTGTTGCTATCTGTGATCCCGGTCAATACCCGCACAGTACGTCCCTGATAGTCGTCCGGGATCGGCGCAGGGAGGTCCTCGATGCTCCTTACGATGATGTCTACGCTCTCGCTGCTTCTCTCAATCATCTCCCTGAAGGTTTCACGGTACTCCTCGAAGCTTCTAATGGTCCTGAACTCGTAGGGCCTCTCCCCTGTGAGTATAGTGTTGATGACCATGGACGCCTCCGGGGCCATGCTCCATAAGGCGTCGTAGAACGTCTTCATGGTTGAGACGAAGCTCTGGGAGTTGGTCCAGAGCCCGGTGTCGTTCTGGGTGGTCATGCTCATGGAGTCGTCCATAGCCACCGAAGAAAGGATCTCTTCTTCGTCTATCAACGCGAAGCGGATGGGCGTCGGGATGGCCATGTGGCGCACCTCTATCTTCTTGGACAGCATATCTATGTCGCGGAGGTTCTCCTCGTTCACGGTGGTCAACAGCCTGACCCTCTTACCGGCCCCGGACATGGTGTAGAACCTCTCGTCGAACCCCCAGAGAGAGAGCCGCAAGAGATCCTGGGGCGTCGTTATGAGGCTCAGCTCGTTTTCCGCCCTGTCGCACATGGACGCCAGCAGCTCGTAGACCCGCTGCCTGCCTTGGTACATGCTGAAGCGGGGCTCCTCGTCCTCCCGCCGCTCTCTGGTCTCCAGCCTGCTGATCTCCTCGATCACCGCCGACCGGCTTTCCTCCAGCTCGCTGAGCCTATTGGATGCCTCCTCGATGCGGTTGTCCACTATCTCCTCGATGGAGACGACGGCGTAGCGGACGGGTCTGCCCACGATGCTGTGGACCAGCCCCTCTTCCTCCAGTTTTTTCAGGAGGCGGTAGGCCTTCATCCTGTTGTAGTTGAACCGTTTGGCGACGGTTCCGGCCGAGGTCGGCCCGATGACGGCGAGGAAGACGTATGTCTCTGCTTCCTCCTGGTCGAACCCGTATTGGGTGAGCCTCTCGTGGAGGTCGTCGAGACCCATGGCTCTGCTATGCCGCCTCTCTATTATAAGTTGAACGTTCAAACGTTACATATATTTTGAACGTACAAATGTTACAAACTTATTGTTATGACTCCGATGACACCAAGAAACAGATAGACATGAGGAAATACTTCACCAGATCAGGCGACAGCGTCTGGCCCACAGTCATCTGGCAGGGGACCCAGATCGTCGTCTACTACCTCAACCAGGACAACGAGATCAACGACATAACCGAGACCCGGGGCATAGACTTCGAACAGTTGCTGTGCCACATAGACCGTGGCGGATCTGTGTTCATTACCACGAAGCCGGTTGAGAACGAGGCGACGGCCGTGAACGAGTCCAAGCAGGGAGGCAGAACCGTTGTACAGTGACGCCCAGCTGAACTCGACCGACGTGGGGGACACAAGGGTCTGCACGAAATGCGGCGGCACCAACATAATCATCGACCGTGAGGTGGGTGAGGAGGTCTGCGGCAACTGCGGCCTGGTGCTCAACGAGGGCCACATGGATACGGGGCCGGAGTGGAGGGCCTTCACCGCCGAGGAGAGGAGCAACCGCAACCGCACAGGCATGGGCTACTCGTACTCGCTCTACGACAAGGGGCTATCCACCGTCCTCTCGGGCTACCGGGACGCCAACGGCAAGACCCTGAAACGCGAGACCCTGCGCCAGATGGACAGGCTACGCAAGTACGACAACAGGAGCAAGTTCGACGACACCTGGAGGAGGAACCTGAGCATCGCCATGGCGGAACTGGACCGCATGTCAGCGCTCCTTCACATCCCCGGTTCTATCAAGGAACGGTCGGCGCTCCTCTACAGGAAGGTGCTGAGGATGGACCTCATCCGGGGTCGGAGCATCGACGCCTTCGTGGCCGCGAGCATATACGCCACCTGCCGCCTGGAACGGTTGCCCAGGCCCCTCAAGCAGATCAGCGTGGCGTCCAAGAGGGAGCACTCGGAGATCGCACGCACCTACAGGCTCATGCTGCGGGAGATGAAGCTGAAGATGCCCATCGACGACCCCATGAAGTTCGTGCCCAGCATAGCGTCGAAGCTGAACCTGAGGCGGGACACCGAGACCCACGCCATAGAGATACTGAGAAAAGCCAGGAAGCTGCACGGGCTCTCGGGAAAGGAACCGAGGGGAATAGCGGCGGCCTCTCTCTACAAGGCATGCCTCGAGAGGAACGATAAACGGGTACAGAAGGAGGTGGCCGAGGCCGCGGGCACCACGGAGGTTACCCTCAGGAACCGGCTCAGAGGCATCGAGACGCTCTTCGCCGAGGCCCAGTCAGGCAACGGCTAGACACCCTTTTCACTGGCGGAATACCACTTTCACCTGCGTCACGATAGACGGTTAGAGTAAACGATTTAATAGAACCGAGACCCATACCGCGTGAGTTGAACCCCCGCGCCTACAGGCAGGTGGTCAAGGCCATCCTCGCTGAGACCCAGTCAGGAGAGGCCAGCCTGGACGAGGTGCGGGAGTCCGTGAAGGTCACCAGCGAGGCGTTCGACCAGACACTGGAGTCCATGGCCTTGGAAGGGATCATAGCACTCGACGGCGACGCCGTCAGGCTCTCCACCGGGCAGAGGGTGAGGCTCGCCGTCAAGGCGGTTGAGCTAGGCTCAGACTTCCAGACGGTGAGCAACAGCCTGGGGTGGCTGGAGTTCGAGGAGTTCTCGGCCCACGTATTCGAGGAGAACGGCTTCACCGTGCAGAGGCGTTACAGGTTCCAGGCGGAGGGGCGGCGGTGGGAGATGGACGTGCTGGCAAGCCGTTACCCGTACATAGTCTGCGCCGAGTGCAAACACTACACCAAGGGCATGGGTAACAGCACCGCCAGGAACATAATAGAGACCCACCTGGAGAAGACAGAGGTATTCGCCAGGCACCTGCCGGGACAGGCCAAGAAGATGGGCGTCCACAGGTGGAGGGACGCCGTGGTGGTGCCCATCACGCTCACGCTGAGCCCCACCGATATGAGGATATACAGGAGGATGCCCAGCGTCTCGGTGCTGGCCCTAACCAGCTTCTTGGCCTCGTTCGAGGGTTACATGGAGAGGATGGCCAACTTCAGTGTGGAGCTACCCGAGTGGAAGCCCCGGCCCAAGCAGACCCGGCTCCGCTGAAAAACCGTTCAAAGCCACTCGAAAAAAGCCCTTGAAATAAAGTTGAGAAGAGGCTGAGCTACTTGAGCTCTACGGTCTCGGCTAGCTGCTCGGCTTCTTTAGCTAGACCCAGCTTCTTCATGGTCGCCTTGGTGGGGACCCCCTTGTCGTCCCAGCCGCGTTTCTCATAGTAGAAGCCCAGCAGCCTGTCGTACTTCTCCTTGTCCAAGTGTTTGCCTGCGAGGGCTCCCTCCGTGAGGGGGTGCTTGAACCACCGCTCCGGTGGGTAGTCCATGTGCCGCCCCCACTCGTCGCCATACTCCCGCGCCCAGAACGCGCGTACCAGAGCATAGACGCGGTCCCCCATCTCCCACATGTCGTCTAGGGTCATCTTGACGCCTGTGGCCGCCTCGAAGTACGTGGGGTAGTCCTCCAGGGGGTAGCCCAGCTCGATCCAAGGGAACCTGCAGCCCACGAGGGTCTCGAACATGCCGCCGCGGATGCGCTGGAACTCGATGACCTTGTCGGCCTTCTCGGGGCCGTACTCCTCGCGGATGCCGCTGCTTATCTCCCAGCTTATCACCCACGCGTCCTTGTGGTGGGCGCCTATGGGGCTGGTGCCGAAGCTCAGCGCCATGCCGGGGCAGGCGTGGCAGTCGTAGGCGCTCACTTCCATGCCTTTGGCGTGGATGGCGAAGTCGGAGGCGTCGCCGCCGATCTTCTCGGCCGCCGCCTTGGTGCCGAGCCCGAAGAGGGCCCCGTCGCCCTCCATCATAGCCATCTCGCGGAGCAGCTTCTTGGCTCCCTCATAGTCGCCCCACGTGATGTCGATGTCGTAGAGACCTTTCTCGGCGCACTCCATGGCGAACCCTATGGCGTTGCCGGCGCCTATGGTGTCCAAGCCCAGCTCGTCGCACATCCTGTTCAGCGTCCCTATCTGCTGCAGGTTGCCGAGGCCTATGTTGCTACCTAGCATGGTGACGTTCTCATAGTCCAGCTCGCTTTCCCTGCCCTCGCTGTCGATGATGGTGTTGCCGCATATCATGTTGCAGTTGGGGCAGCCCCGCTGGGTGACGGTGGCCTCGTGGACGGCGTCACCGTTCACGTTCTCGATGTGCTCGAAGACACCTTCGCTGAAGTTGCGTGTCGGCAGCGCGCTGGCGGTCTGCATCATGTCGGCGGCCATCATGGTGCCCTCCCGTTTCCAGCCGGGGAAGGCGTCGAACTTGGGTATCTTGGCGAACCCGGCCCTGCCCAGCTCCTTGAGCTTCTTGGGGTCCGCGGCGGGGATCTCCTTGCTGCCCTTGAAGACGAGGGCCTTGAGGTTCTTGCTGCCCATCACGGCGCCCATGCCGGGTCTTCCTCCGGCCCTGCCCTTCTGGGCCACCACGGTGGAGAGCCTGCACAGGTTCTCCCCGCTTTGACCGATTATTAGGACACCTGCCGCCGCTCCATGTTTCTCAAGCAGCCAGTCCTCGGTCTCGTAGCTGTCCCTGCCCCAGAGGTGGCCGGCGTCGAGTATCTCGGCCTTGTCGTCCTCGACGTATAGGTAGACGGGTTTCTCGGCCCTGCCGGTGACCACAGCGGCGTCGATGCCGCACTTCCTCATGTTGACGGCGGCTCGGGTGCCCAGGTTGCCGTCGCCGTAGCCGCCCGTCAGGGGGCTCTTGGCGGCGATCACCATCTTGCCGCTGTTGGGGACCTGGAACGCCGTGTACGGCCCCGTGGCGAAGACTATGATGTTCTCGGGCCCGAGGGGGTCGGCGCCCCGCGGTAGCTCGTCCCACAGGAGCTTCACGGCGAGGCCTCTGCCGCCTATGAACTTCTTGGCCGTCTCCTCGGAGTAAGGCTCTACCTTTGTCTTTCTTTTCTTTAGGTCTACTCTGAGGATCTTGCCGTTCCATCCCTTCATCTTTATCGTTTAACTGAACCGTGAAACGGCTTTAAGCGTTTTACCATCGAGTTGCATGTTTAATCATATCGTCTGGGGTCAGCCGCCCACGACGAAGGGCATGATGACCACGTCGGCCCCGTCGAAGAGCTTGGTGTCCACGCCGTCCAGGAGCGCGATGTTCTTCCCGTTCACCATGATGGCGAGGTCGGCGCCGCCCACCTTGAACTCCCCCAGATAGCCACGTCTGGTGTAACCCGCCTTCTTTTGGATAATGTTCGTCAAAGACGATACCGCGGCTTCTTCGTTCAGTTCGATCGTGTGCTTGCTGCCCACGCTGGAGGCTATGTCGCCGAAGACCCTGACCTTGACCTTCATCTCTCAAAGATGCTGTACGGTGTCAAATAAGCTGTTACGTCGAAACGAAAAGGGTATTATCCATAAGAAAGTGTTTACTCTCTACGCAGCACCTTCCCCGGAAGATTCCCTGTGTGCACCCCGTCCTCGACGACGAGTTCGCCGTTGACCACGACGAAGGGTATCCCCTCGGCGTACCGCTTGGGCTCCACCTGGTCTCCCCTGTCCGTCACGGTTTCGGGGTTGAAGACCGTGATGTCCGCGTACGCCCCCTCCTTGAGCACGCCTCGGTCTCTGAGCTTGAACTTGGAGGCCGGGCTGCTGGTGATCTTCCTCACCGCCTCCTCGAGGGTCAGGGTACTCGTCTCCCTCACCGCCCTCCTAAGGTAGCGGGCGAAGCCGCCGTAGCTGTTCTCGTTGGGGTAGCTGGGCGGCTTGTACCAGCTCTCTCGTTTATCGTCCACGGCGAAGGTGTCTACGCCGATCATCGCGTTGGGATGCTTGTAGAATTCCAGCTTCACCCAGTCGTCTTCTCCCCTCCGCACGGCCTTGGTGTAGGGGTCAGCCATGAGGACGTCCATCAACGCGTCCAGAGGATCGATGCCCTCCGCCTCGGCGATCTCCTGCACCGTCTTTTCCAGGTAGCTCTCCTCGCTGCACTCCACTATCACCTTGCTTTTCGCCCAGAACCTGTCAATGTTGGGGTTGAACCTGTAGTACCTGCCACTCATTATCTTGTCTTTGATCTCCTCCCTGAAGTCGGGCGTCCTCAGGGCTTCCGCAAGCTGCTCCGGGGTGCCGGCGATTTTGAGCCACGGTCTCAGGTTGTGGATCAGCCAGGGGGAGGTGCCTACGCCGCCGGCGAGGTGGTTGGGTATCTCGTCGAAGTGGACGTTGATGCCTTCCTCGAGGGCGTCGTCAATGATCTTCAACGTGGCTTTCACCGCCGCCTTGGCAACCTCCTTGTCGTCTCCGGGGACCACGTCGTAGAGGACGCCCAGATGGGAGACTTGGACCGGCATCCCCGTCTTCCTCCCGATGTCTATGGCCTCGAGGACGCCGTGGGTCTTTATAGGTGGGAACTCGCCCGGTCTCCTGGGTTTCCTGTGCCCCGTCCGGAGGCTGTGGCTGGCGTACACGCCGCCGTGCCTGGCGGCCTCCTTGGCGCACGCGAGTATCTCGTCGAAGCTGGCCCAGATGCCTGGGTCGTAGTCTCTACCAACGGTTAGGCCTATGCAGCCCTCCTCCATGGCTTGGCCGGTGTGCCTCACCATCTCCTCTATCTCCTCATCTGTGGCGTGCCGCTCGTAGTCGGGGCCCATGACCAGGCTCCTGATGTCGCCGTGGCCCACCATGGGGACGTAGTTGGGACTGATGCCCTTTGCCTCGACGCGCTCCATGAAGCCGCCCATGGTGTCCCAGTCTATCTCCCAGCCGTAGACCTCCCTGTGGCGCGTGTTGAAGGCGTCCCTAGGCATGAGCCACTCATTGTCATACATCACGGGGTTTATGTCCATGTAGATGTCGCTGTGGAACCACGGCATGCCTATCCAGTCCCCGAAGGGACCGGCGCTGTTGCCGCACTGCCCTCCGACGAACGTGGTTATGCCCTGGTGGAGGAACCCCTCCGCCCGGGGGTAGTGGAGTATGCTTATGTCGCCGTGGTTGTGGACGTCGATGAAGCCCGGGGAGACGACGTGCCCGGAGCCGTCGATCACCTTGGCGGCGTCGCCTTCGATGCGCTCCTTCGATACCGCCGCTATCCTCTCGCCCTTGGTCGCGAGGTCACCCTTGAACCCCGGGGCTCCTGTCCCGTCCACGATCAATGCATCCTTTATCAGAAGATCGTATTCGATGGTCATAGATAAGATAGAAACGGAGTACGCTATACGTTTTACTAGGATTCGTGTAGCCGAGAATGTTCACTTGGACTCCAAGATGCGTTTAGCGGGTTATTCATGAGAAAAAAAAGCGGGGCCTGTTTCTGTGCCCTAGGCTTCCTTGAAGTGGGGCATGACCTCGTTGCCGAAGAGGTTTATGGACTTCTTTTTGCTGGGCCCCAGCGGCGAGCCGGTTATGAAGTGGGTTATGCCCGTCTTGAAAAGCTCGTCTACCTGCTCCACGCACTGGTCGGGGTCGCCGCAGATGCTGAAGGCGTCGATCATTTGGCTGTTTACGGCGCCGAAGGCTTCTCCCCAGTTTCGTTCGGCGAGGTTCTTCCTGATCTCGTCGGCGCTCTCGACGGGTATCTCGTGTCGCTCAAGTATCTGTGGGGGGCTTCCCGCGACTATGTACGCGACGACTGGGACGACGCTCTTCTTGGCGCTCTTCCTGTCGTCTGCCACCGAGAACGAGGTGTACGCGGCGACGTCGATCTCGTCCATGCTTCTGCCAGCCTTCACCGCGCCAGCCTCGATGAGCGATACGGCTCTCTCGATGTCACGGGGGTGGGAGGCGTTTATCAGGGCTCCGTCGCCGATCTGGCCGGCTAGCCCAAGCATCTTGGGCCCCTGGGCCCCGATGTATATCGGTATCTCGCCCTTGGTCTTGAAGTTGAAGCGGGCTCCCGCCGACGTCGAGAACATCCGCCCATCGTAGCCGCTCTTCTCCCTGGCTATCTGGCTCCTGATGAGCTCGACCGACTCCCTCATGGCTCGAAGCGGAGAAACCATCTTCTTTCCCAGCATCTCCAGTGTGGTCCTGTCCCCCGCCCCTATGCCGCATATGACGCGGCCGGGCGCCACCTCGTTTAGGGAAGCCACGCTCTGCGCCGTGTATACGGGGTGTATGAGGTACGGGTTGGTGACCCCGGGCCCCATCTTTATCCTGTCCGTGTAGTTGGCTATGAAGGCCAGGCTGACGTACACGTTCCTGTTGTTGAAGTGGTCGGTGATCCATACGCTGTCGTAGCCCAGCTTCTCCGCCTGCATGCTGTAGTAGGTGGTCTTCCAGAACAGCTCCATGGGCACGAACTCTATTCCGAAGCTCCTCATCCAGTTCTACTCCCCGTGGACGTCTAAGCCGGCTGGAGAGCCACCCTGAGCTCCTTCAGGTCGAAGGAGTCTACCACCTTGAGGGTTTTCTCCGGGTCTGCCTCGAAGGTCGCCTTGAGCAGGTTGGTTAGCCCCGCCTCGCTGTCCAGCTGGTCCCTCTGCCAGTAGTGGAGGATGGTCTTGGCCAGGGACGGTGGGATTGCGAGGCTCTCGTCGCCTTCTAGTATTATGTCTATGAGGTTCTCGGATAGAGGCCCCCTCATGGTCTTAGGCACCTGTTTCACAAACTCGTTGTAGTTCATTTTCATTCCAATAATGCTAAACATGACGACTACATATTATTGATGGAATAACTGAAATACGGATCCCGTATAATTGATGCGGGAAAAACATACCTTTTCATACTTAAGTAGTATTACTTCGTTGAAAAACGAGACACATAAATACCTTTTTCTTCATTTAATATTTATAAGAAGGAACGGGAAAAATTGTACATATTCGGTAAAAACAGCAACGAAAAATTCCCATTTTTAACAGGAAACAAACGGAAAAATGTCAATAGATCGCCTTGACCTGAGGATAATCAGGTCCCTGAGCCAGAACGCGCGGAAACCGTACAGCACCATAGCGAGGGAACTGGAGATAAGCGACGGCACGGTGCGGAAACGAGTCAACCGGCTGGTGGAGGAGGGGATCATCAAGCAGTTCAACCTCCTCCTAGACTACCACCGTATAGGCCGCATAGTGAAGGCGTTCATCGGGCTTCGGGTGAGCGCCAACAAGCTGATGAACGTCGTCGGTCCTCTTCAGGATAACCCGGACGTCCAGGTGCTTTACAGGACCACGGGGAACGTGGACCTGTTCGTGGAGGTCATCTTCAAGGACATGGAGGAGCTGAAACAGTTCCTTGAGCAGGAGCTGAACATCGACGGCATATCCTATACGGAGGTAACCGTCGTCATCGGCCCATACAAACGGTGCCCCTGCACGGGGCTGTAGGTTCCGCGCCTAGTACTGGAAAGGGCGTAGTATGATTAGCTCGCCCCCTTTCACCATGTGGGTCTGGAACTCCACCCGGAACAGGCTCTCAAGGTAGCCCCTGAGGAAGGTGAGCGGTACGCCCAGATACTCCACCATGATCTCTCTGCCTTCTTGGGTGAACTTCCCCCAACCTAGGTTCTCCAGCTCGCTCAGTATTATGCCCCAGTTGTCCACGCTCGTGAGGTCCAGCTCGGGGTCTGCGGAGCGGAGCACCTTCCTCTTGAGCGCCGTCGCCCGCGCGACATCGTAGAGACGCGTCTCGGGTATGGTGCTCAGTATGTCGTTGAACGTGCCGTGGTCCACGATGAGAAGCCTCTCGGTGCCGCTCCTGTAGACGTAGGGGAGCCATTCGTGCATGTTGAGCTTCTTGTATATGCGGAGAGCCGCGAGCACCGCCTCCTCCTTGTTCTTAATATGCTTTATACGCTCAAGGAAGCTGAGGTACCGCCTGAGGTCGTCCTCAAGCTCTATGGTGACCTCGTTTTCCTCGGATAGCCTCCGGGCCGACACGGTCTCCTCTTCGTCGTTCAAGATATCATCACCTTTCGGGGGCGGCCCGCTAAAACTGTTACTGTGAACATCCGCCTAGCGGAAAAGGTCTTCCTCCAGCGGCCTCACGAGGTCCGAGGCTCGGCCGTCACCCTCAGGGTAGTCGTAGCCCCTGATCACCACGACCGGGACGCCCATGGCTTTCCCCTTCACCAGCTCGGCGGCCGCCGCCAGCTCGTCCACCACGGCTATGTTGGTCACGTGCAGCGTGTGGCCCACCATGTCCTGCTCGCCTCGGTAGTCCCTGAACGGTGACATGCCGGCGACGCCTATCGCGAAGTCTACCTGCCCGAGACGCCAGGCCCGCCCCCAGGTGTCCGTGATGATGACAGCCGGCTTGACGCCGGTTATCTCCCCGAGCCTTTCCCTTATCCTTCTGGCCGATGCGTCGGGGTCCACAGGGAGCAGAGTAATGTAGCCGTCCTCGACGTTGGAGAAGTCTACGCCGGCGTTGGCGCACACGTGGCCGTGCCGGGTCTCGACGATGAGCGCCCGCCCCTTCATCCCGATTATCCTGGCGGTCTCCCTGAGCACGACCTCCGCCAGCCGAGGGTCCTTTTCCATGGTCTCCCCGATGTGTTTGGCGAAGCTGGATGGCTTGACCTCGTCCAGCTTAACCCTCCTCCCCTCGGCCTTGGAGACTATCTTCTGGGTGACGACGAGTACGTCCTTGTCCCGGAGGGACTCGCCCTGCCGCCTGAGGGCGTCTGCGATGAGCTCAGCTAGATCGTCGCCCTGCTTCACCATGGGCAACCCTTTAACGCCGAAGATGCTTACTCCCATACTCTTCTAGAAACGTGTCTAGCAATATATCTCTGGTGAAAAGCCGCGTAAGCACGTGTTCACTAACCACACTTTATTCAAGTCAATCTATGATCGATGCCTGTGCAGGAGAAGTTCAAGGCGGCCGTGGCACAGACGAGCCCCGGCTTCATCGACTGCGTTTCATCAACTTTGCCATAGGTCCTCAACGCAAGGGGGTTACATATTCGTTAACGCAAACGCCGAGATCGATTTCATGGTCAAGGCGGCGTTCACTTAGTCCAATGAGGATGCCTGGCCAACAAGCCTCAAGCGATGACGCTCCGACTCGCCGCCGCAGAAGTGAAGATAATATTAATGGTTTCCTGGGGGCGTGAGCCTGTATCTTACCACATAGCTTGCTCCGATTACGCTCAGTATGAATAACAACACCATAGAGCCTTTCACCGCTGAGCTATATCCGGGTACAAGCATCCCGCCTACGATGGCACCGTCACTCGAATACAACACGGTGCACGCAAACGACTCCACATCATAATTAGTAAAGGGTCCATATGCTACTCCAAGCTTTGATGCTGAAGGAACATCCTTATCGATAACCACCAGCCCCTCAAAGGGACCGCCCTCGATCCAACCTTGATCCCCAAGAGCCCCGACCAACACTCCATTCCATTTAAAACAAATATCCTCGATATCCTCAGCGCCCGTATCCCCTACTACTGAAATCAAGCCAGTTGTCATGTCAATAGTCACAAGGTGGCTTGGACCTCCCCAACCACTGTAGATGCCGTATAGATCACCGTTCTTGGGATCAAACGATATCCCGTCTATGTGAGGGTCAACACCCGTAACAGGTGCAACCCCGTCAAAATATAGATCTATAAGCTTAGTTGCCACGCCTGTAGTCTTATCTACAAGCTGTAGTATCCCCGGTTCATTGTTAAATTTCTCGTACTTATTCACAGCGTACAAAAGTCCATCGTGGGGGTTGAACGCCAAGGCGTCGACATCCCAGAGGGTGGTATCATCGTTTACCACGGTGATGGCCACGGTCTCGGGGTCTATAATGATCAACGGGGTCTTCACGTAGGTACCTGACGGTTCTCCTGCAATGTTATACACATATCCTGTCGAGGGGTCTATGGCCAGGTTTTCACCTCCACCGTATCCGCTGGGTATAGATCCCATCCATGTTATCGAGCCGTCGTTCTCGACCTTCCCAAATACATCCCCGGTATCTGCGATGACGTAGCATGGGCCTTCTTCAAGGGATGGATTGTCTGCTCTAGCCGATGGGATGTTTAAGGTTAGCAGGATAGTTACGAGAATACAGGCTGTGATTGGTAAGTTGTGGTGACGCATGGGTAGACAAATCTTTTTCTTATATTGATTTGACTGTAACAAGGATCCCTTTTTCTAGGATACACCCCCTTTACCTGCTTCTGAATATGCGTTGTGATCGATACCGTTACCCCACCTATCTGCTTGTACCCGCGGTGTTCCTGCATTTTAATCCTAGTAAGGTAGCCTCTGAGAAGATGAACTTGGCCCGCGGGACCTCAGTGAAGTCCGGATATCTTGTCGCAAATACCATGCCAAGCAGAGACGCCTCGATGATGGTTGCGAAAGAGACTATCACTATCGTCATCATCCCCTGTAGACTCGGCTTCACAACGTAACCCACAACAGAGAGTATACCCGCCAGTATGACCGCGGAGGGAACGAAACCCACAAACGCCTTAGCTTTAACGATGCTTGAAGACGCGATGGGGCCCACCCGGAGATTCATGAAAGCTGAGCCTTCTTGACCTACGCTGACTAAAGCAAGGTAAAAAGACAGTATGAACAACGCCATACCGGGAAGCAGGAAGAAACCCAACCTCTCGAAGATGGGAATACTCGTATCCCACAGAGACGAGACATCATTGTTTATGAAGGTTACAGCCCCTAACATCAATGGGATTGCGAGAAAGGTAGCCATCTCCCGTCTTCTAAAGAGGGCTTTAAAGTCCTTGCTGATGATGGCCTGTTCGGCTAAGCTGAACCCGAATAGGGACCAAACGCCGTTTCTGTTTGAATACTGTCTTGTCGGCGCCAGGGTAACGGTGAGTGGGGCTGGAACCCAGTACTTCGTCCTCGCCTTTACGCCTAGGACAAAGAAAGCCACCATCATGATGAAGCTCCCTCCGAAATACAGGGCACCCCCGGTGAACTCTGAGCTTAGTATATCGATCACTGCTAGGCTTGGCCATAGCAATGGCACGAACCAGGCCTGCTCCACCGTGATGTTGAACCAGGTCATCACTTTTAAGAGAACCTGATAGTTAAATACCATCGAGAACAGGGCAATAATCACCACTGTACTTACGAGTTGAGCCAGTTGACCATATTTTCCGGCTCGTTTACTGATGACCGAGGAAGCCTCATTCAAGGCAGCCCTGACGATCTCGATAGCGAAGCCACCAATAAGTAGCCCAAGCAGACTCAATGTGAACGTTAGAAGCCATACGTTGATCATCCCCGCGTAGATTGCTGCTCCCAACGACGCCCCGTAGATTATCATCAGGAAGGGAAGGGTGAAATATACTGCGCTTATCGTGGAGCCGATCACGTATTCCTTTGCTCTGATGGGAAGCCAGTTGATGATGTCTGTTGACGTAGAAAAACTTGACAAACTGACTTCAAACATCAAGCCATTCATCACCATGAGCAGCAGTGAGAAGGAGGGAAGGAATACCAGCGATTGGCTCAGCAGAGAAGTGACGACCTCAACGGGGGTGTTTCCTTTCCAGAGAAGTAAATATATGAAGGCTGACACGACGGGAAGCCCAAGCAGAAACACTTTTTCGTTTCTCTGATCCTTCTTGGCGGTTCCATCCTTGTCGAGTTTCACGCCTCTTTTAGCTCGTATGGATGCGAGTACGAGAACGTCAGCGATCCGCAGCGCCTTCTTAAAGCTCATCAAACCCGCTCCTAGTACGCTAATGCCTCAACGATCTCCCGTACGTCACTGCTGTTAGTTAGTTTCAGGAAGGCTTCCTCCAGTGTCGAGTCAGGTGTATCTGAAAGCCTCTTCAGCTCCTCAGCGGTGCCCTCTGTCAGCAGGTTCCCCTTGTAGAGGATACATATCTTATCGCAGATGGCCTCAGCTATCTCGAGGACGTGGGTGCTGAAGATAGTTGTCACGCCTTCCTCAGCTATAGTATGTAGCAAGTCCTTCATTATTCTCGCGGACTTGGAGTCAAGTCCGCCCAGAGGCTCATCCAGCACTAGCAGCTCCGGGTCTCCGAGGAGGGCTCCTATGATGGCGGTTTTCTGTTTCATGCCATTACTGTACCCGCCTATCATCTTGTTCTCATGGCCTGACAGCTCGAACGCTTTCAGGAACCTGTTTACTTTTGGCATGTATTGTTCGGTCGGGATTCCGTGGATGGCGGCGATGAAGTCCAGGTACTCCATGCCAGTCAGGAACTCGTACAGTCGAGGCGTCTCCGGCACATACCCGATGACTCTCTTGACGTTTAACGGCTCCTTCTGCGGGTCCATGCCACAAACCGTTATCCGACCTGAGTCAGGCTTCAGTAGCCCCATGATCAGCTTCATGGTTGTTGATTTACCTGAGCCGTTGGGGCCCAGGAGCCCGTATACGGTTCCTTCAGCTATTTCGAGGCTTAGAGCGTTTACTGCTCTAATTTCGCCGAATCTCTTCGATACCGAATCAAGATTTACTGCCATATTCAACATTGCTCATTCACTCCTTCATCCTCGATACAACTCGACACCTTTCGGCTACCAAACTCAAAGATCGAACCGGAGACCAACCCGATCAGAGCTCCCATTATCAGACCCCAAACAAGGTTGTTCAGCATTAGACCAAACATCATTCCTATTGCTGCGCCGATGGCGAGGCCAGTTCCGGAAACTCCAGACCAGCTTTGTTCTTTCATCTTTATTCGAGGCTTACACATGCAAAGGGTATGATAAGCCCTGTTTCAGACTGAAAGATAAAATATACGCCCATGATTAATTTTAAGACCCATGATGAACATATAGAGCGTGTGGAAGACCTCTGTAACGTATTCTTTGAACTCAGCCACGAGGACCGAATGAAGATAATGTTAACGTTTTAGAGGGAAGGCGGCGTGAAACTGACCAGTCTATCCAAGACGCTGGACGCAACTACACAGGAGGTCTACAGGCATGTATCAAGGCTGCAGAAAGCGAAACTCGTCATGAAAAACGTTGCCGGCGACTACCAGCTCACGTCCGTCGGGGAACAGGCCCTCAGGTGGGTGCCGGGTTACAGGTTCCTTTCAGCTCACAGCGACTACTTCATGTCCCACACTTTGTCAGTGATCCCTGAGGAGTACACGTTACGTCTAGGGGACCTCGAAAACAGTGAGTTCACCAACGACGTCATGATAACCATGTTTGACAATGAGAGGATGATCAAGGAAGCCGAGGAATATGTTTGGATGATTATGGATCAAATGATGATGAACCTCTATGAACCCATAAAGGATGCGTTACAACGAGGAGTCCAAGTGCACGTGATGAGACCGAAAGGCTGGCAGCTAGCTGAGGACGTGAAGAAGCATCTAAGCGACGAACTCATCAAGGCGCTATTCGAATATAACACCACTGGAAAGTTGCAGCAACGTGAGCCAGAGAGGATCGATTTGTGTCTTTTCATGTCAGAGAAACAGGTATCAAGCCTCAGCTTCATCACTCTGGAAGGCAAACACGACTACATTGCCTTTAAATCGACTGATCCAGTAGCCCATAAATGGGGTAGAGAAATCTATGAACACTACTGGGAAACTGCGACACCGGCCCAAATAAGGGTCTAAAATATTATTTCCACGAGCATCGACTCAATAAGCACCACTTTCTATGCTCACTTGAATCAGTTTTTATTTTAATGGACTGAAATTGATTAGAATTAGGAAGATGAAGACAACCTTGACGTCCACCGCAAAGGGTTATTCAGTCCACGAGTTGTTTCACATGGTGAACATTGATTACGTTTTTCTGGGCCTCGTAGTCGTCTTAGTAGCAGACTAGTTCCGTCGCCATCATCACGCCGTACCGTGTGCCATCATAAGGATCTTAACCAGACGGAGTCCCATCTCTGTCCTCATCCATCAAGGAGCACCCAACCCGTAGATCACCATACCTGAGTCAAGGTCCCGGATGAGGGAGCTGGACGGATAACGAAGAAGCATCAAAATCATCACCAGGTCCCCAGCCGACCCCGCGGCGTTGAGGGCAACAAACAACACGTCAAGGAGCATCAACGAGGCAGGCAGCAACAGGACAAGCAAGACCCCCACCAGGGTAAGCAAGACCATGGGAGCCGCCCCCACCCACAGATACCTGTCACGTTGAAAGAAGACACTGGGAGGCGCAGAAACGTAGACGAACACCCCCTTCAGGCCCACAGTGGGCGCCTCACCGGACACACGCCAGAAGACGACCCCATGAACGAGCTCATGGAAAACCAGCACCAAAACCAACACGGCTAAGTAACTCAGCATAGCCCCCAAGTCAAAGCCAATAATGATACTACCCTCCTGATCCTTCGTTAAACCCAGGTCAAGGGCGCCTGGACGTACAACATCCACGTACCACGCCATGGCAACCGGCACAGCGACGATGAGAGCCAGCCCGAGCAGAACCGCCGCAAGCTTCATTCCCTGCTCACTGGTCAAGTCGACGACAGCTTTTTCGACGTACCCTTCCGGAGGAGACTCTACCATTAAACCAGATTAACCCAAAAAAATAAATAAACATGCTTCTTGTGGACGCCGCCGCAGAGCAGCCCCCCAGCGTCGATGAGACCCCTCCGCGTCCAAAATGACCACCTCCAGCTCGAAAAAAGGCTACGGCCCGGCTTCCTCCTCAAAGACCCCAGACACAAGCTCAAGATAAACCCCCAGTACCTCGACGACCAAGACGCAGAAACCATCGTAGACACCATCAAGGCCATACTCGAAGAACCAAGCAAATACCCCCATTTTTCATAAACCCCATAGGCAGGTTTCGTTACCCAAAACAAATAATTAACACCGTCCCACAGGTCGATACCCCAATGCCCTCCGCATACGTGATGATAAGCACCGAGCTAGGATCCGAAGAAAGGGTAACCAACTCCTTGGAGGCGCTGCCCCAGATCAAGGAGACCTACACGGTCTACGGCATCTACGACCTCATAGTCAAGATCGAGTACGCCGACAGACAGGAGCTCAGCGAGACCATAATAAGGAAGATAAGAGGCACCCCCGGCATCAAGAACACCATCACACTCATGGTAACCTAACCCCCCTCAAAGCCGAAACGTGAAGCCGAAAAACCGTTACTGTGGGATGAGCTAACACGGGTCCAGGAGAGGCTGCTCGGAGAACGCTGTCAGAAGCCTAAAACTCTAATCATTAATTAAAAGGGGGGTGTTAGAGGTACTCTTCGAACCACCTGAGTATGTGTCTCAGTCTAGCTATGCGGTGGCTTGGTTTACCCATGCGGCTGAGCCCATGGGGCTCGTCATAGAACCTGATGAACTCGACCTCCTTCTTGAGCCTCTTCAGGGCAACGAAGAGCTTCTCTCCCTCGGGCATGGGGCACCGGTAGTCGTTCTCGGAGTGAATTATGAGCAGCGGCGTCTCGACGTCCTTGATGTACGTCAGCGGCGACCGGTCGAGGTACTGCTCCGGGGCTTCCCATGGATCGAGACCGCTCCCCACACCGATCCTGCCCCAGCCCACATCGCTGAGCGCAACCTGGCTATACCAGCTGGCAACCGACCTCATCGTGACCGCAGCCTTGAACCTCTTCGTGTGTGTGACGCACCAGTTGGTCATGAAGCCACCGAAACTCCCCCCCGCGACACCCAGTCTCTCAGCGTCGACGCAGTCATAGTTCTCGATGACGTAGTCTACGGCCTCCATCAGGTCCTGGTAGTCCCTGCCGCCCCAGCTCCCCTCCACGATCCCGGCGAACTCCTCGCCGTAGCCGACACTGTCCCGGGGGTTGGTGTAGACGACGACGTAGCCGTTTCTGGCGAGCATCTGGAACTCGTGCTCGGCAGAGCCCAGCTTGAACCCGTAGGCTCCATGCGGACCGCCGTGTATCTCAAGAATCAACGGGTGTTTCTCACCTTCCCTGTATCCTATGGGTTTGACTATCCAACCCTGAACCTTCACGTCGTCGCTTGCGGTGAACCAGAACTCCTCCGGTGGGCTGAACGCCCAGGAAGCCATCGTTTCACCATGGACGTCCGTTAGGCGTCTCGTACCCCCTTCATCGCATACCCAGACCTCGTTGGGGTGGAGGGCGTCGCTGGCGCAGAGAGCGAGTAATGACCCGTCTTCACATGAGCTGAAGCTGGATACGGTTATCTGACCCTCGGTAACCGGCTTCACGTCTCCGTCATGCACAGTCACCCGGTAGATATGGGTCGTGCCGTGGTCGGAGGCTCTGAAATACACCTTCCCCGAGTCGCTGCTCCATAGTATACTCGACATATACGCGCCCACCGTCCTGTCAAACCCAGAGGTAAGGTTCCTGGCCACGCCCCCTTCCGGCGGGATCACCCAGATATCGGTGTTGCCGTATCCAATGGCAACAGGGTCGGGGGGAACCCTTCCCGCATACGCCAGGAGGCCTCCGTCGGGAGACCATGAGACGGTGCTTATGATGGACCCCCCGTCGGTTACCTTCCTGCTCTCACCGCCACCAGCCTTGACGATGTACACATCCTTAAGCCTTGTAAGGTCGCTCTCCTCCATGTTGGCGACGAAGGCGATCTCGTCACCGTCGGGAGACCAGGTTGGCGCTGAGACATCGTAGGGTCCACTCGTTACCTGCACCGGTGGACCGCCCTCAGATCCGACAGCGAAAAGATGCACCCTTCTGTAAGGGAAGTAGGGCTCTCCATCATACTTGTACCTGAGCTTGCTGATCCAGAGGATCTCGGGATCCTTCTCCTCAGGGGTCTCAGAGTCCTCCTCTATCCGGGATAGGAAGAGTATCTTCGAGCCATCTGGCGACGGCTTGAAGCTGCGTACACCGTGTTTCGCCTCGACGATTAGCGTCGCCTCCCCGCCTTCAAGGGGCATAGACCAGATGCGGTTTTTACTGTTCTCGGTCTCACCCTCTACGAGCCTGTTCGAGTTGAAGTAAACCGTTTTACCGTCTGGTGACCATCGGGGGTGAGTGTCAGAGCCATCACCATTTGTGAACCGTCTCGGGGCACCCCCATCGATGGACACCATCCATATGTGGGTGTCATACCGGTCTTCCCCAAGATTCGTCTCTCTCTTGACGAAGAGGATGTTCTTCCCGTCGAGGGAAATCTGAGCGTCTTCCACAGGAGTCCCATGTAGAAGAGGATCGACATCATATTGCTTCAGTTTCAACAACTCGGATCATGAACAACACGACCCTAGAACACTTAACTATAACCTATATTAACCCAAATTACATTAAATAACGATAATTCTGGACTTCATTTTATCTATCTCTATAAAAAATAGATGAAACATTAAGGATGCATCGAAAGAGGGACCTGAAGAAAAGCCCGTATATAGAAGACGACCTCTCCTGAAGTAAAGGAGGCTATGATACCCCCAGCACGTCGACCACCAAGACGCGGAGACGGTCGTGGAACCCAAAGCCATACTAGAGGAAACCGACAAACAATCACCCAAACACAGCTAAAAAACACGAAAAACAACCACAACGACGATTTTAACCAAAATCAACCGCAAAACCAAGAAAACCATCAACAAAAACAATGAAAACAAACAAAAAACAACAAAAACCAGCCACCCACCCCCAGAAAAAACGCTTATAACAGGTAACCAATTATAAGGAAAAACCCGAGTCGCAAAAAAGACCCGTCACCCAGCCCGGGCCAGACGAGCCAGCCCGGCCACGAAGTTCAGCGCAGGCACCTCCTCCATGTACAGCCGATACTGCTCACCGAACTTCTCCACCAGCCTCCTATCCGCCGGCGGCACCTCAGACGCGTACACCACCGCCGCCACCAAACCAGCCAAAACGCTGTACACGTGCTGAGACAAGAGCATCATGCTCAACGTGACCAGTATACCCGCCAGGAACTGGGGGTGCCTCACCACGCCATACACGCCTGAGGTAACCAGCCTCGTCGTCTGCACGTAGCTCTCGCCTTCCGCCACCCCGCCGCGCCTCCTGAACTCATATATGGGGAGCCACCCGAACACCCCGGACACCGTGAGCACCAGCCACCCCAGGGTGGCGGCCCAGTCAAGTCCCAACCCGTTGTAGAACCGCCACGAGAGATAGAACTGGTAAAACATAAGAGGCATATAGACGCACGCCCTCGCCCAGTCCCCCCGCTCCAAGGCGCCCCCGATCTTGAATTTAACCGCGTCCCCCTCATATGCGTTGCCCACGCCCCCCCGTAAACGTGTGAAGCCCTTCAGGCATCAAACCGGCAGAGAACAGACCCAACCGTGTACACGAAGACGTAGAACCCGAAGACTATGCCCGTGATCCAGACCCCGTACACCGCCACGAAGGACAGCCCCGTCGCCTCCCCCAGCAACGAGCCAAGCGAAAACACGGCGCCGAACAACAGCATCCCGCGAAGGGAAAAGTCCAGCCCAGCCACCGGGCCCCCGGATTCATCGACGCGAGACTTCCTCAAACCAAGATACAGGAGACCCCCAAAGAGCAGATAGAGAGCCCAGACGGCGAGCTGGGGCCCCAACCCGGGGAGAGCCTCGGGCCTCCAGAACACCCCCATCAATCCGTACAGCAACAGGAGTAGCGCCAGCAGCACCCTGAACTCGTTTCGCGTGGGTAAGAGGCTGAGAAGAGGATACCGACACCCAATACGCCTCCTCCAGACATAGACCAGCCCCACGATGACGGCGGTGCTCGTCACCCCGCTGAAAACCGCGTCCCCCATGGAGTGGGTGTTGACGCTCTGGAACAGCCCCCCGACGAAGGGGAAGACGAGAAACAGGCACCCGTACCGGAGCCGCCCCAGCCTCACGCGCCTTCTCCACCGTCGCCTCCATCACCTCCCGGGCTATTGAGTAGCCGTAGCCCCAGTTACCGTCGTAGAAACTCGTCGTCGCCCTCTCCTCCAGCAGTGTGGCCTCGGCCCCCGGCTTCAGGAACCCCTCCTCTACGCCTTCACGTACCCGGGTATCTGCTGGACCCCGTGGGAGTCAACCCCCTTCAGGTTGCTGAGCACCAGACACTCGGAGACCAAGGCAGCCTCCTCACAAGGGGTCCCCGCGGCCTCAAGTATCTTGGCCCCAAGCTCCCTGAGGGGGCCGTCATCTATGATAACCAAAACGTTCTCCAGAACATATTCGCGGCAGGGTGTAATATGTATGGTCTTTCCTCGTGTGAACACCCACCATAATACGTGATCGATGCTTCAAACCTTGATCCCCGGCTCGATGAAAAAAGGACAAACCTAAGAGGACGGAGGACTCTTTTCATACGACACGCCATGGAAGTACTCATCTACCTTTTACTGGCGGTGCTGTTCTGGGGAGTGGCCCCGATATTCGGTAAACTCGGGCTCGAGAAGATCAGCCCCCTCGCGGCGATCTCCGTCAGAAGCTTCGGAATAAGCCTCATACTGCTGGCGGTCACGGTGTTCACAGGCCAGTGGCAGGGACTAAGAGAGATTAACGCCCGTTCAGCCGGGCTGGTCCTAGCGGAGGGGGTGTGCGCCGGCCTCCTGGGCCACTTCGCATACTACTACGCTTTGAAGGGGGGCGAGGTCTCCGAGACCATACTTTTGACGAGGGCGGCCCCGGTCGTCACGGTGTTTCTGAGCTACGTCTTGCTGGGCGAAAGACTAACTACCGTGCAGCTGGGAGGCATGGCGCTGATAGTAGCCGGCTCAATCCTGATGATCCTTTGACCGGCTACCCTCTAAAAAATCCATAAGGCGGGCACCCTAGCGTTCCTCACCGGCGTCTCCAATAGGGGATCAACTTCCTGTAGCTTCTCCGTGGGTCCAGCTCCCCCGCCCGGACAGTCCCGTCCATGCTGTGGTACTCGTAAAGATAGGTGGGCTTCCCCTGCTTCTTCAGGTACTCCAAGTTCTCGGCGATGACGCCGCTCTCGTCCTGCCAGATGACTACGGCCCGGTCGCAGTCCCTGATCATGTTCCTCTCCCGCTCCTTCAGGTCGTCGCCGTACTTGTGGTCCCTCCAGCCCCCGGCGTTGTAGCTTATGCTCCTGGCGTGCCCAACCACCACGTCTCTGTACCCCTTGGAGGCCAGGTAGTCCTGGAAGAGCCTGCAAGCCCCGTGGGCCTCGGCGACGATGAATGTGCACCCCGTCATCATAGCGGCGTCTAGTCTTTCCTTGACCTCTTTGGGCAGCTTCTCATCCCTGTACTTGTTGCTGCCCATCAAGAGCACCTTTTTCCCTTCACCACTCAAGCCCGACGCCCTCGCCTTCCTACGATTCGTCACCGATCATGTATTCTAGGCCTAGCTACCTCAACGTATCGGGCAGAGGCTCGCTGGTCTCCTCGTCCCACCCCATGAGCCTGTAATAGTTGCTCAGCATCGACTCCAGCACAGGCTTGATGCCGACACCCTCGTTGGGGCCATCCACAGGCGTAGACCCGTACCGCTCTGACGGCGCGTCGAGCTCCCTACCGATGCCCGCCCTCAAGTTGAAGACCTTCATGAGGTTCACCGCCCTGAGTCCGACGTTATTCGCCTCGTCCTGCGTGAAATCCCCCCGTGACGGCGTTCAAGGCCTCGGTGAACAAGGCGAGGTCCAGCCCCGTGGGGAACCGGCAGTTGCCGAGGGAGTCGTTCAGTATCATGACCCCCTTCGTGAGGGCCTCCCCGTCGGAGACCTCCTCGGGGTGACCCGCCCACGACGAGTACGGCGGCAACCCGGATATGCTCACGTGGTTCTTCAGCGTCCCCGTGTTGGAAACGACGGTGTCGAAAAGCTCCCCCACCTGGTCCTATGGTCGTGGCCCCTCGGCGCGTTACCCTTCAAAGGGTATATCGCCGCCTTCGCCGCCTCGCCGCCTATCTTCCTTGACACCCTCATGATCCCCTCGGCGAGGAGGTCCCCGATGCCTTGGCGGTGTGCGATCATGGTCATCATCTCCCTGGCGGCTCCGCGTCCTCAATCGCTCCTAAGATTTCGCGCCATCCAGAAAAGCCCCCGTGCTCGCTTATGTACTTGGATAGCCCATCGTCCACCCGGGCGGCCCTCCTGTACCGGGGGTCGCTGACGAGCTTCCATAGTATCTTCCAGTAGTTCTTCACCATGAAGGTAATCGTTCCCAGCACGCCGAGCTCGCCGGTCATGCTGGGGGTCCCGGACCTCTTCACCTCGGACATCTCTATGATCTCGAGGCCGTACTCCTCGAGGAGGGCTTTGAGCCCTTCGGGGGTGAATACGCCGTAGGTGGCCGGGTGCTCCTCCGCTAAGCTGAGGAACTCCTCGGGGGCGGAGGTTACGACGGACTCGTTCGCGGCCACTAGGCCCGCCGGGCCGTGTAACCCTGACGGTCTCGTGGAGGGCTTCGTACTTGTCCCCGGGGAGGGTGGTGATGACGGACTCGAAGAGGGCAAGATCGAAGCTGTCGTTGGGGAAGGGGAGGTTGAAGACGTCGGCGACCCGAAACTCGACCAGCCCCTCGAGGCGCATCTTTCTCGCCCTCCGCTCCGCCTTGGCGACCATAACCTCGGATATGTCGATCCCGGTTACCGTTGAGCCATACTCCCTGGCTACCTCGCAGGCGGTGTGGCCCGAGCCGCAGCCGATGTCGAGGACACGGGTCTCGGGCGTGGGGGCGCACATCTCGAGGAGTTCCCTGGTGGCCTCCTCGCCGCCGAGGTGGAGGGCGGGGATGACATCCGCCATGCTGCCCACGAAGTCGTACCATTCACGGGTCGTTATCTCCTTGTCTCCGGTGATCAACTCTCGACGCTCTCTCCAGCGTAAGACATCTCGTCCTCAGTTTAGTGTCCTTTAAAAAATAATCCGAATGACGGATGCTGTGGATCACTGTATGGCTTGGGGATGACGAGAACATGGATGAGGCCAACAACTGATTAAACGTATGCGACAGTCTTATGGCTCTTGTACGCGATGATTCAGATATGGTAACCGTAACCACCGAGAGGCTTCTCGACCGCCCCATCATCGACGAGGCGACGCACCCCAGCATCGGAGAGAACATACAGGGGCCGTCCCTCGTCAGGGTGCCGGACTGGGTGGAGGACCGGCTCGGCCTCTACTATCTCTACTTCGCCCACCACAAAGGAGGCTACATAAGGCTCGCCTACGCGGACAGCCTCCTAGGCCCCTGGACGGTGCACCCGCCGGGGAGCCTGAGGCTGGAGGAATCCCGTTTCAGGGTCGAGCCCCCGGAAGCCACGGAGGAGCAGGTCGAGGCCGTCATGGCGCGCGTCAGGTCGATGGGCTTCAACCTTGAAGGGCTGGGGCACGACCTCGTCAAGGAGATGACCTGGCCGCACATCGCGTCGCCCGACGTGCACGTCGACGCCGAGAACAGGCGCTTCATCATGTACTACCACGGCCTGGAGTCGTTCGGCAACCAGGTGACCCGGGCGGCGACGTCGCGGGACGGCGTCCACTATGTATCAGGGCCCGAGGTGCTGGGCCGAAGCTACTGGCGGGCCTTCAAGCACCGCGGCTACACCTACGCGCTGGCCATGCCTGGGCGGCTCTACCGTTCACGTGAGCCGCTGAAAGGGTTCCAGGAGGGACCGCTGCTTTTTAACCCCGACATGCGGCACGCCGCGGTGCTGAAGAGAGGTGACACGCTGTACGTGTTCTGGACCCAGGTGGGGCACACACCTGAACGCATACTGCTGAGCACCATTGACCTGTCTGGGGACTGGGGAGGCTGGCGGGAGACGGGTGCCGTGGAGGTGCTTCGCCCTGAGACCGATTGGGAGGGCGCGGATGCGCCGCTGGAGCCCTCGGTGCGTAGCGTCGCCTATGGTCGCGTGAACCAGCTGAGGGACCCGGCCATCTACGTTGAGGGCGAAGATGTCTACCTACTCTACGCGGTGGCGGGTGAGAGCGGCATAGCGGTCGCCAGGCTGTTCCTTGATGATGAATAGAGCGTGGTCCGAGGATCAGGCGGCCGATCTCGTTTCGGGAAACTCTGGACCCACTCAGCGATGATCTTCGGTTTAACCGATGTTCCCCCAGAAATTACTTTATCCACGTTTCAAATAAATTATAAAAGCCATTAATCGAGAGAACGGGGCATGGAGATACTCACCGAGAGGCTTAGACTCAGGGAGATCACTCAAGACGACTTCCAGGCAGTGCACGAATACGCGAGCGACCCGGAGACCGTCAGATACATGCCTTTCGGGCCGAACACCGAAGAAGAGACCCGGGAGTTCATAGACAGAAACCTGAGACGGCAAAAAGAGCAGCCCAGAACCGATTACGGGCTGGGAATCATCCTTAAAAGCGAAGACAGGCTCATCGGGGCCTGCGGGATGCACGGCGTCACGGAGATACAGGCCAGCATAGGGTACGTCTTGAACCGGGGTTACTGGGGCCACGGATACGCGACGGAGGCCGCGAAGGCCCTCGTGGAGTATCTCTTCGACGAGCTGGGTGTTCACCGGGTCTACGCCTCCTGTGACCCGGATAACCACGCCTCCGTCAGGGTCCTGGAGAAGGTGGGCATGAGCCTCGAAGGCAGGCTCAGGGAGAACATGGTCATCCACGGAGAGTACCGGGACTCGTTGATCTTCGGGATACTGGTTAACGAATGGGAAACGGTTAACAAGGTTCAACCGGATCGCTGATTCTAATTTTATCCATAATTTAATCGTAGAACCCTGTTTAATGAGAGGCGGGTTTGTCATCCCGCTTCCGAGGGACTCATAATGGATCTGCCTGTAAACGAATTGTTGTAAAGACTCCCTTTATATCGACCCATCAATGTCTAAACGTGGAGACCGAGTTGAAGTTTGAAGAAGTAATAAAGAAGAGGAGAAGCATCCGCAGATACAAGGAGACGCCCGTGCCCAAGGAAAAGATATTGAAGATACTCGAGGCCGCCAAGATGGCGCCCTCGGCCGCCCACAGACAGCCGTGGCACTTCATAGTCGTCGAGGACAAGGAGGCCATCAAGAAGCTGGCTAAATCACCGTGGGCGGCGGATGCCCCCGTCATGATCGTGGGGCTGGCGGACCAGGAGGCGTCCCCCAACTGGTGCCTCAACGACCACGGTATAGCGTTCGAGCACATCGTGTTAGCCGCGACGGATCTGGGCCTCGGCACGTGCTGGATGGGGCAGTCCAACAGGGAGGAACTGGTTAAAGACCTGCTGGGCATCCCGGACAAGTACAAGGTCGTGGCGTTGACGCCGGTGGGGGTGCCCGACGAGACGCCTTCGCCCAAGGAGAGGAAGAGCCTGGACGAGATCGTCAGCTGGGGGAAATACGGCTCAAAACCCGAGTAACACCTTTTTATTCAGATTCGGACACAAGTAAGTATAGAGATGAAACGCCCCTCATCATCCCAAGAAATCCAATGAATAAGATTGAATGAACTTTAATTTAGAGGGCTTTGAGTTTAGTTTTTTCCTTATTTTCCTAGTCTCTCTTTCACGTTTCGTAGGAAAGCTTCTCGATTGGTCCAGAAACTGATATTGTTCACCTGCGTATTGACTATCACGCGTGCAGATGTCACCCTTTGGAGAGGCCTTTTCATGTATTCTTCTGGTCTCTCCCAGATGTTGAATGTCTTTACGGGAAGATCTGGGAACAGTCCTTGAATAAGTTCTTTAATCTTATGTGCAGCAAAGTATCCCCACTCGCATAAGGGATTGTATAAAACGATGGTTTTGTCCAAGTCCTCAGGCAACGGTTGATACCCGGAGGCCTCCCTCGGAACATACTCTCGTTTGATCTCGAGGAACATCTCCTGGGGACCCTCCATGAAACCGTATTTCCCGTAGAACTCGCTCAGCGATAACTCTCCTTCATGGGCGAACGGCCGGGTAACCAGGAAGTTGCAGGGTCTCCCCCCTAAGCAGCTCAACCCGGTTTCACACTCATCAACCAGATCCCTCATGAGTGCGCCTCCAGCTCCTCTTCTTTGTGAGCCGGGGAAAGGGCTGTATATGCATTGTAGGTGGATCACGTCTCTCCTCGGGTCAGAGATGTAGGGCATCGTCTCCTCGGGGATGAATAGTATCTGGGCCGCGGGCTTCCCGTCCATGTACGCGATCTTCACGCAAGACCCGTGTCTGTCAAGCATATCGAGGAGCAGCCGTCTCTTGATCTCTACGCCTTCCCCGAGCACGGGATCATCACGCGGCGCGAACGCTCTGTAACCTGAACAGATCTCGAACAAATTATCCAAGTTTTCTTCAGAGACGTCTTCCAGCCTCATCGATCAGAAACTTTATTTTCATATTTTAAATAATTTATGCGTCAAAGATCGGAACTCAGGTCCAGGCCGCCACGTATGCCAGAATGAAGAAAAAAATTGGGGGATTGGACCTCCTAGTCGTCTTAATGGATTTAGCCGATATCGAAGCAGATCTTCCCATAATAGTCTAGATCGAACGAAGGTCCTCGCCAGTATCCTCGTCCGCGGATGTTCTCCAGTTCATCTGTGCCACTTAAGATCTGCCATCTACCCGACCATACTTCATCCACTTTCTCGCCAGAAGCAAAGCTGATTATCATGGTGCCGGTTCTACCTTCCACGGTTCCCTCAAAGAAGATTAAACCATAGGATAGATATACGTCACCCGAGGGGTGCTTCACGGCTTGAAAGTAGTCATGAGATGTACCGGTGAAGGTTCCTGTCCAGGTTCCCGTCTCTTCTCCGAGCACGAAAGTGTAGCCTCCGCCGCTTCGGATGTCTTTACCTACGCTGACGTAAGTCCATTCCCCTGACGCACGTATTACTCCACCGTCGCATTTCTTCCATCTGCGGGGTCCACCCCAAAAGGCGCCTTCGGCGATCAATGTAGGTGTAAGCAGAATGGATGCGAGCACAGCGCTGCATACTAGTACCACTAGATACTTTTTTCTCATCTCTTCTCCTCCTCTCATTTTCCCGCTTTCGCGGTTTGGGTATTTCTAAGGCGCCCTTCAT
>CAZBUI010000004.1:0-35180 GCA_964495055.1 uncultured Candidatus Bathyarchaeia archaeon
AGGAGGGGGTTCACGACGGGCATGAAGGCGGGGGTCTCCACCTCCCCGCTCTTGGTGCGTAGCCTCCCGATGCGGCCTAGGAGGTCCCTGTCACGGAGCTCGAACGACATGTGGACTCTATTCTGGTGTGCCTGCTTTAACTCTTGAGATCACAATAAATTGGGGTTAGGTTGTCTCCGACACGAAACGGTTGTAGATGTCTTGGACTCTGTCTGCCGCCGGGCCCGTGCCCTCGATGACGCCGCTCTCGTTGAGCCTTATCTTGTTCATGACCACGAGGACGCCTGCCTCGGGGAAGAACTGGACCATGTTGGGGAAGACGCGCTCCAGCCGCTCCTTCAGCCCGTCCAGGTTGAACGGCCTCTCCGTTGCCATCACCTTGGCCACGGTGTTGCCCGTGAGGAACAGCCTGTGGTAGAGCGTTCCCTGCGATCCCTTTACGTCCCCCATGGCGACGCTCATGCTTTGGCTGTCGAAGCCCAGGAGGACGCCCTCATACGTCTTTCCCGCGGTGTCCTCCACGAATACCGGCTTGCCTACGAGCTGCCCCAGCTCCTCGAAGAATTTTCTACCTGTTATTGCCGCCATACTGGTTGCCTCTTACCCTACAGTATCCCCTACTCTAATATAAAAACCAGAAACTTTTCCCTCGCGCCAGAGGCTGGGTTCAGGGGGCTTAGCCGCGTTTTTTAGGGCTTGAACCGCTTGAACCCTACCCTGGGGCGCGTCTCCGCATCATTCTCCTTGAGCCGCTGAATTATCCTGACGGCGTCCCTGCTGTTCTCCGTCCTCGCCAGCACCCTTAGGCTGACCAGCTCCGCCCTGGAGCCGCAGTGGGGGCAGGTGCGGGTCTTGTTCGCCGTGTTGGCAATCATATGCTCCCCGCAGCTAGGGCATCTCGCTATAAGGTACACTTCTCTTTATCAGCTCCATGGTTCGGGGGTGGCTCAGCCAGTCGATGGGTCCGTCGCACGCCGCCCTACCTTGAAGGCTTCTCAGCATCTTATCGAGGCACTTCTCTGGGGTGGACCTCGTCGTGTCTATCTCACACACCTTCTTGTGCGTCTCCATGGCCTCGGCGGTGCACACCCCCATGATCTCGGCCTCCACGTTCTCCCAGACCTTTGCCTCCCGGTAGCCGCGTACTTTCAGCACCTCGGCTAGCGCCCAAGGCGTCTTCCTCAGCACGAACACTATTACCGTCATCCCCGGCGGCGCCACCTCGTGCGCGTAGTGGCCGCTCAGGACGACCGCCCAGTCTGTGGCCTTGAGCTCCGCGCCTATCTTCATCCTCAGGGCCTCAAGGTCTATTACCCCGGTGTCCATCTCCATGTCTTTTGATATGACAAGCCCCAGGCTCTCTGAGTAGGCCGAGAGCTCGATGTGTCTGGCGTCTATCTCTTCTGCCAACAACCGGGAGAGGGTGGTCTTGCCCGTACCCGGCGTGCCGGCTACGACTATGGCTCCGTTTATGGCTAGCCTTCCTTTTCGTCTTTCTCCTCGGGTTTGAGTTTGATAACGTCGCCGAGGGTGCGGGGCCCCATGGGGCGGGTGAGGACGGCTCCCGTGCCCACCTCGGCTTCCCCTATTAGGGTGATCCCCAGCTCCCTCTCCACCTTCCTGATGAGCGCCATGGTGGGGTTCAGTTGCTCCTTCTCTAGTTTCTTTATTACGGACTCCTTCTCGCTGAGCTTCTTCGCGAAGTCCTCGACGGTTAGCCCCTTCCCCTGGCGTGTCCTCCTTATGAGCGACCCGTAGTTTTCCACAAGCTCCGTGGACTCGGCGATCTCGATGTCGCTCCTGCGCCTCGGCCGTGCGCGCGCTGCCGACCGTCTTCTCCTGGGTTGCGCCCTCGGCTTCCTGGGGTCCCACTCCTTGTCGCTGAACTTGGCGCATATACCGCAGACCGTCATCCTACCACCCTCTATGATGCGGTAGTATGGCTGCCCGCGAATCTCCTGTCCACATACCTCGCAGCGCAAATCGAAACCTCATAGCATCATGTGTAAATCGTCTTATAAATCCTCAGCAAGTGTAGTTCAGCGATGAACAGAGACTTGGCCCGCCTGAGGGCCGTGGCGGACTACCAGTTCGGGAGGGGCGCTGGGGCGGCGCTCTTCCCTGACGACACTCAGGTGGATTATTCAAGGAACACCGGTAAGCCGCGCCACCTCTACGCTGGCGGGGAGCTGGTGGCCAACTACAGGCCCAACGACGCGTTGTACACGGTCACCATCGCCGGGGCCAGGAGGCTCGCCGCCCTCGAAGGCTTCAGGTACACAGTCCGGGTTCGGGACGACGTCGTCGAGTACGTGGAGCAGGGCAGGAACGTCTTCGCCAAGCACGTGGTGGACGCCGGGGAGCCCATCCGCCCGGGGGACGAGGTCGTTGTGATCGACGGCGGCGACGTCGTCGCCGTCGGCAAGTCTAAGATGAACCGTGGGGACATGCTGTCATTCGAGACCGGAGTCGCCGTGCGTGTAAGAAGGGGAAGAAAAAAGGATAGGTAGGGCTAGTACTTGTCGTAGAGCTTGACCTTTCTCCGGCGGTTGCCCTTGCTGAAGTGGGCTATACGGACGGCCGTGTCGTTGGCCTTCTCCATCTCTCGGGCCTCGTCGGCTAGCTTAGCCGCCTGCCGCAGCGCCTCGTGGGCCGCCGTGAGCACAGGGATGGCCTCCTCACGGTCTTGGATCTTGAAGACGCCCTCGGTGGAGAGGCTCGCGACGCCCCGGGCTATCTCGTACGCCGCCATGGCCTTGCCCCGGGCGTAGGGGTTCTGTATCTCGCTGGCCGCCAGCGCCCTGGACTTGGTTATGACTAGCCGGGGCAGCTCGGGCTTCTTGCCCTCCTTTATCTCGTCGATGACCCTGTCCAGCTCCGACTGGATGAGCCTGAAGGCGCCTGTGACGGCCAATACCTTTAAGACGTCGCCGTTGAAGCTCGCCATCTCCACGGGGTCGAGGAACACGCTCTTGGCGCTTATCATGGGGTCGCCGTAGATGACGAAGTACCCCATACCCTCTGGCAGGGCCTTCAAAGCCTTCCGGGAGGGCCCGTCCGAGACCACTATTATGGGTTTACCGGTCTCGGCGAGGATGTCCCGGGCCGCCTTGGGGCCCTTGAGGGCCGCGTTGGGGGAGATCACTACGTACAGATCGCTTTCGATCCCCGCGGCGATCCCTGCCACATCCTCAGCGTCCTCCACTTCCATGCTCACGGCGCAGGAGACCACCCTCATCTTGATGTCCTTCCTAGCGCTCCTCTCGTCGAGGAGGGCTTCGATGATTATCGTTGTACCGATGTAGCCTATCTTCACAAAGGTTACTGTTACCATTCTCGTTCACCTATTGGTTGTCTATTTTTGTTGCTGATACTAAGATAAGCTTTGGGTAAGGAGCCATCCAAGGCGGGTAAAGATTCTATATACCGGGCGTCTACTCTCTGTTAGTGGCTGTTTTGAGTAAGATACAGAGAGAGAAGCAGACTGCGCTGGAGTACGTGGACGAGAACAGGCAGTGGCTCTCGGACTTCCATATGGAGATATGGCGCTACGCGGAGCCAGCGTTCAGGGAGTACCGGTCAGCGGCGGCGTACGTCAAGTTGCTGAGGGACGACGGCTGGACCGTTAAGGAGGGGAGCGGAGGGATGCCCACAGCGTTTTGCGCCATCTGGGGAGAGGGGAGGCCGGTTATTGGCGGCTTCGCAGAGTACGACGCAGTCCCTGGTATGAGTCAGGCCCCGGTGCCCTACAAAAAACCGAGGGACGAGAGCCTTCACCCCTACGCGGCGGGGCATACCGACCCCCACTCCGGTCTTGGCGTGGGAGCCCTCTTCGGTTTCCTCGCCGCCAAGCATGCCATGGAGAGACACAAGCTGAAAGGCACTCTGAAGTTCTTCGGGGAGCCCGCCGAGAAGGTGTGCGGCTCCAAGCCGGTGCACGCGGCTAAGGGCTACTTTGACGACTTCGACGCGTCGATCCCCTATCACCCGGCCGGTTATAACACTGTACGGTACGAGATCAATGCCGCGAGCTACTGGAACACCCTTTATACCTTCGAGACGCTGCATCCCGAGAACTGGTTCAGGCCCAAAGATGTTCCCTTCAACATCCTGGGGCACGCAGGCGGTAGGATACCCGCCGCGCTAGACGCCGTATGCCTAATGTACACCGCTACCAAGTACGTCGAGGACGCCATGCTACCCTACACGGCGTACTGGACGCTGAACGAGTACATAATGGTGGGGGGCCAGTGCACCTCGGACAACCTGCCCCCCAAGATAGCGCAGATACAGTACGCCCACAGGGCGCCGCTGCTGGAGATGCAGGAGCAGATAGAGAGGGTGCTGGACAACACCGCCATTGGGGTGGCTCAGATCACTGGCACCCGGGTGACCAAGCGTATAATTGCCCGGACCCGGGTGGGCCTCAGCAACAAGAAGCTCTCAGAGGTGCTATACAGGAACCTGCAGACCGTTGGCCCCCCCGTGTTTGGCGATGAAGCCGGGGAGTTCGCCCGCAAGATACAGGAGAACCTGGGCTTCGAGCCCATGGAGGAGCCTTTAACGATAGAGTGTCAGACCATCGCGCCCATAGACTACATCGACAGAGATATCAGGTACAAGTTCCCGGCGTGGGTCACCATCCAGGGCTCAGACGACTACGTGGACTACCAGTGGACAGCGCCCTCGACGAGGCTGAACACCGCGAACGCTGTGCTGCGGAACCCCGACCCCAACAAGCCGTTACCTCCGTGGACTAGGCTCGCTATGAACGGCTACTCGCCGTGCGTAGACCCGGGCATAGTAACTGCGGCGAAGATAATCGGCATAACCATCGTGGACCTGCTCACCCACCCTGGGGAGCTGGCTCAGGCGAGGGAGGAGTTCAACGAGAGGACAGGCGGCGGTGTAGGGGGCTCCAAGTGGGTGGCTCCGCTGCTCCCAGAGGACTTCTACCCGCCCATAGACCTACCGTGGCCCGAGTACGTTACCACTCAGCGGGGCTTCGAGTGGTCTCTGACCAAGCCCGGGCCCGAGAAGGAGTACAAGGTGCTGCACGAGGGCGTCTAGCCTCCTTTTTACACTATGTTTCGGAAAAACAGGGTTAATTTATTAAATGGTACCCTCATCTATTCTAAGACTCATAATGGCAATTCCATCTGACATTGAGATCGCTCAGAGCGCTAAGCTCAAACCGATAACTGAGATCGCCGTCAGCCTCGGGCTGACCGAGGACGACATAGAGCTCTACGGTAAGTACAAGGCTAAGATTAAGCCCCACGTCTTGAGAGACAGAAAAGACAAGCCAGACGGGAAGCTAATCATAGTGACAGCCGTGACGCCGACCAAGACCGGCGAAGGCAAGACCACGATGGCCGTCGGGCTGGCTCAGGCGTTAGGCCTTATCGGACAGAAGAACATAGTGGTTCTGCGGCAGCCGAGCTTGGGCCCCGTGTTCGGCATCAAGGGCGGGGCCGCGGGGGGTGGCTACGCCCAGGTGCTGCCCATGGAGGACATAAACGTCCACTTCACGGGCGACCTCCACGCCATCACGTGCGCCCACGATCTGCTCACGAGCCTCATGGAGAACCACGTGTTCAGAGGCAACGACTTGGACATCGACCCCAAGTCGGTGATGTGGAAGCGGGTGTTGGACATCGAGAGCCGTTTCCTCAGGAACATCGTGGTGGGCCTAGGCGACAAGAACGGGGGGGTCCCCTACGAGACGGGCTTCGAGATCACCACGGCCAGCGAGATCGCGGCCATCCACGCCATAAGCAGCGACCTCATGGACTGCAAGCGGCGGATGGGCGAGATCACCGTCGCCTACAATGGCAAAGGCGAGGCCGTGAAGGCCAAGGAGATAGGCGGCGTGGGCGCCATGGCCATCCTCATGAAGGAGGCCGTGAAGCCCAACCTGGTGCAGACGCTGGAGAACACCCCGGCCATCATCCACGGCGGACCCTTCGCCAACATCGCCCACGGCTGCCCCAGCCTAGCCGCCATCAAGACGGCCCTCAAGCTGGCGCCGCACGTCATCGTGGAGCCCGGCTTCGGCGCCGACCTGGGCATGGAGAAGTTCTGCAACATAGCCGCCCGCGCCGGCGGCCTCAAGCCCGACCTCGTGGTCGTAGTAGCAACCATCAAGGCGCTGAAGCGGCACGCCGGGAAGAAGTACAGGGAGCTCAAGGACCCAGACCCAGAGGCGGTGAAGAAGGGTCTGCCCATACTCGCCAACGAGGTGGACAACGCCCGGAGGCACGGCCTCCGCGTCGTCATATGCATGAACCACTTCTACTCCGACGACGAGGAGGAGATCAAGGTGGTCATGGACTGGGCCAAGAGTGAGGGCGTCCCGGCGGCGTTCACCGACACCGTGCTCAAGGGCGGCCCCGGCGGCGAGGAGCTCGCCAGGCTCGTCCTCGAGGAGGCCGAGAAGGGCAGCGAGTTCCACCACCTCTACCCCCTCGACATGCCAGTGGAGGAGAAGATACGGACCATCGCCACCAGCATGTACAAGGTGGCTGACGTCGAGCTAACGTCGAGCGCGCGGAGAGACCTCAGAAAGATCGAGAAGCTGGGCTTCGACAAGATGCCCATCTGCATGGCCAAGACTCCGCTGAGCCTCACCGACAACGACCGTATACAGGGCATGCCGCCGGAGGGATACGTCCTCCCCATAGTCCGCCTCAAGCCCAGCACAGGCGTAGGCTTCATTGTGGCGTACTGCGGCGACATCAACACCATGCCGGCGCACCCCAGCAAACCCGCCGCCAACGACATGGACATCGACGAGAACGGCGTCATAAAGGGACTGAGCTGACATGCCTGTTGTGCTGGACGGTAGAGAGACCACCGATAAGGTCATAGAGGAGGTTGCCGCCGAGGTAGAGGCGCTCAAGGCCAAGGGGGTGACTCCGGGCCTCGCCCTCGTCCTCACCGGCGACGACAAGTACAGCGCACGCTACGTGAAGCTCAAGAAGAGGCGCGCGGAGAAGGTGGGAATCTACGCCGAGCTCCACCACCTGGAGAAGACCACGGACGAGGAGCTCGTCGCACTCATCCATAAGCTGAACGAGGACCCCAAGGTCCACGGGATAATGGTGCAGCTTCCCCTCATGGAGGGGCTCAGCGAGCTGAAGGCCGTGGACGCCATCGCCCCCGAGAAGGACGTGGACGGCCTCAGCCCCAGCACGCTGGGCCGGGTTCTCATGGGCGAGGACTGCTTCCCGCCCGCGGGCGTCGAGGCCATCATGGAGCTCTTCAAGCAGTACGGCATCGACCCCAACAGGAAGCACTGGGTCGTCGTGGGCTCCAGCAACTTCCTGAGCAAGCCCCTAGCGGCCTACGTGATGAACCTGTCATCCAACGTCACCCAGGTAGACGAGAACTGCCCCCACATAGCGAAGCGCATCAAGGACGCCGACGTCATCAGCACCGAGATCCAGAAGAAGCACTTCGTAAAGGCCGACATGGTGAAGGATGGCGTCATCGTCATCGACAACGGGAACGTCTACGAGGGGAAGAAGGTCTACGGAGACGTGGACCCCGAGGTCTACGAGAAGGCGAGCGCCTACACTCCGGTCCCCGGCGGGACGGGCCCCATGCTTATCGCCATGCTCCTGAGGGCCACCGTGAAGGCGGCCTCCAACTAGATTTTATTAGGCACCCCCATCCCCTTTCATTGAGTGAGGCTCTTGGCTAGAATAGACTCTCGACGCGCCCGACGCATGATGAAGCAGATGGGCATGAAGATGAACGAGCTGGGAGACGTGCACACGGTGATCCTTCAGGGAAAGAACCGTGAGATAGTTATAGAGGGCCCCGCGGTCACAAGCATAAACGTCCAGGGCCAGAAGATGTACCAAGTGGCGGGGGGAAAGGAGACGGAGCGACGGCCCCAGACGGAGGCGGCGCCCGAGGAGGAGCCCGTCGAGATACCGGAGGAGGACATCCTTCTCGTGGCTCAGCAGGCAAACGTGGGCATGGACGAGGCCCGGGCGGCGCTTGAGCAGAGCGGCGGCGACCTGGCCCAGGCCATACTGATGCTTCAGACCCGCTGACCAACGGGTATAAATTACCCCACATGATTTATTGAGGCAACCCGAACATCATAGTCTCCGGTGGCCCAACTTGGAGTTGAAGATAAGACAGCGCGGCGGAATAATGGTAGAGTACGACAACCAAGGCGTCATGCTCGACCCCACCCGCAACACCCACAGCTACCCCACCTTCGTCAGCCACGCCCATTCCGACCACTCATCCGCGTTCAAGCACCCCGAGCGCGAGAAGTACGCCACCCAGGAGACATACGACCTCCTAGACGCCATGGGGTGGAAGCGCCTCAGCAACCTGAACCCCAACAGGTTCGGCGACAGGGTGAAGCTGGGCGACATAGAGGTGCGGGTGCACAACAGCGGCCACGTCCTCGGCAGCGCTATGTTCGAGGTCAACACGCCCGAAGGCACGGCACTCTACACCGGCGACATGTGCACCGAGGACACGTTCACCATGAAACCCGCCCAGGCCGTGAGCTGCGACCTCATGATAATAGAGACCACCTTCGGCTCGCCCATGTTCCAGTTCCCAAAAAGGGACGACCTGGCGGTGGAGATATACAACTGGGCGGTGAACACCGTGATCGGCGGCAGGGTACCCGTCTTCAGGACCGACAGCATAGGCAACGCCCAGGAGATCATAAGCATACTCAACCAGTACACCAACCTCCCCGTGGTCACGGCCAAGAGCGCGTCCCGGGTCACCGACGTGTACCGGGGCGCCGGGTACAGCCTGGACTCTTTGGACGCAGGGAGCGACGAGGGGCAGGAGCTCATAGAGTCGAAGAAGTGCGCCATAGTAGCCCCCAAGGGAAGCAAGCTGGGGCTGGACGAAGCCGAGATAGCCCTCGCCAGCGGGTGGGCCATACTGTACAGGAAGAAGCGGACCGCGTTCCCGCTGAGCGACCACGCCGACTACAGGAGCCTCCTCGGCTTCATACGCAGATGCAAGCCCAAACGGGTCCTCACGTTCCACGGCGGCAGCATGACCAAGGACTTCCACAAACACGTCAAGAGGAGCCTCGGGATACCCGCTGCGCCTCTGTCCAGCCGCATCGAAACCATCAGGGGCCCCCTGATGAAGAACGAGCACAGGGTGCGGGCGTGCAGCCGCCAGATAGTGAGGACCGTCCGCATCCCCGGCTTCGTCTACCAGCCCGGCTGGCTGGTGAAGGAGATGAGCCGCAGGGGCTTCACGCCCAACGAGACGGAGAACAGCATAGATCTGCTGATAGAAAAGGGGATACTACGGGGGACGGAAGGCGGGGTCTGCCTCAGCTAGGCGGTTCCCTCCTCCCAGCTACCCATGTACTCGACTTGCTCCTCGGTGAGCTTGTCTATGTCCACGCCCATGGTCTCCAGCTTTAGCCGGGCGACCCTTCTGTCGATCTCCTCGGGCACGTCGTGGACGCGCACCTCCAGCTTTGGGCTCTTCCAGAGCCACTCCGCCGTCAGCGCCTGGTCCGCGAAGCTCATGTCCATGACCTCGCTGGGGTGGCCCTCCGCCGCCGCCAGGTTGACCAGCCTGCCCTCGCCAAGCAGGTAGAGCGTCCTCCCGTCCTTGAGCCGATACTCGTCGAGGTCGGGCCTCATGCGGCGCTTGCCCTCGGAAAGCCCCTCAAGGGCAGGGATGTTGATCTCCACGTTGAAGTGGCCCGCGTTGGCCATCATGGCGCCGCTCTTCATCCGCTCCATGTGGCGCAAGTCTATGACGTTGATGTTGCCCGTGCTCGTGACGAATATATCGCCCATGGGCGCCGCCTCTATGAGGGGCATCACCCTGTAGCCGTCCATGACCGCCTCCAGCGCCCGGAGCGGGTTCACCTCGGTTACTATGACGTTGGCTCCCATGCCTCGGGCCCTCATGGCTACGCCGCGGGCGCACCACCCGTAGCCGCAGACGACGAAGGTCTTCCCGGCGATCATTACGCTGCTGGCGCGGAGTATGCCGTCGATGGTGCTCTGTCCTGTGCCGTAACGGTTGTCGAACATCATCTTGGTGGAGGTGTCGTTGACTGCCACCATGGGGTACTTCAGCGCTCCATCCTTCTCCATGGCCTTGAGCCTGTGTACACCTGTTGTAGTCTCCTCGCTTCCCCCTTTGATGTCGGGTATTAGCTCGGGCCGCTTCCTGTGGATGCCGCTCACCAGGTCGCAGCCGTCGTCCATGGTGAGCTGGGGCTCCCAGTCCATGACGCGGTCTATGCACCAGTTATACTCCTCCCTCGTCTGCTCCCGCCACGCGTAGACCTTGGTGTTGGTGGACGCCAGCGCCGCCACCACCGCGTCCTGCGTGGACAGTGGGTTGGAGCCGGCGAGGGCCACCTCTGCGCCCCCCGCCTCCAGTGCCCTGACGAGCACCGCGGTCTCCTTGGTGCAGTGGAGCACCGCCCCCATGGTCACGCCCTCGAAGGGCCTCTCCTCCTCGAAGCGCCTCCTGATGAGGCCCAGCACTGGCATGTGGTCGGTGGCCCATTCGATCAACAGCTCGCCCTGGGGGGCGAGACCAACGTCCTTGACCTTATAATCCAAAAACTTCACCGTGAGGAATACACGGCACGGCTAGAAAAATACTTCCTAGAGCTTCACGATCTGGGCGTGGGGTACGTCCCCGAAGTATATGACGGCGCGCTCGTGCACCATCCTGCACTCTATGGCTGCCTCCACGATCCTTTTCCCAACCAGGTTGCAGATGGTGGCCTGCTTCATGGCGTCCAGCGCCTCCTCGACCTCGCCGAGGACGCCCTTGTAGAAGCCCTCGCTCACCGTGAACGGCACCCTGCCGCCCTCCAAGGTCTTGCCAAGTATCTCCGCGTCGCAGACGGCTACAACCGTGTCTCTGCCGCGGCGGATGGACTTGACGTAGACCTTGGTCAACGCTAGCTCTTTCCTATGCTGCTGCGCGCCCCGCAGGCGTCGCACTGGAGGAAGCTGAGTCTGCGCTCCCGGACGATGTGGGTGTCCGGCCTGTTGCAGACGGGGCATATGACGTACTTGTTGGTGTATATCTCGATGAGGTTCCTTATGCTGTCGCTGCTGAACCTGCCCTGGAACCGGGCCCTGGTTCCGTCGTAGTCCCCCCTCGTCGCCGTCTCGTTGAGGAGGAACTTCATGAGGTGCTGCGGGTCCCTGCGGAGCTCGTCCGCGATTTCCTTGAAGTTCATTATGTATGTTCGTCGTCCCTGCTGACGGACATAAGCTCTAGGTATCTGGAAGCGGTCGATAGTCTCCATCTGGTCGGGCAGCTCCTCGTAGGCCCTGTCCAGCATCTCGCGGTAGTCCTTCTCCATTTCTTTCACCTTGACTGTGGAGGCGTATGATATAGACTCATCGCCTCGGCTGGGTAGGATACGTGGGGTATTAGAAAAACGTTGGGGGGTACCGCTTTATGGCGCCGTAGTATATGACGGCCGCCCCGACGAGGCCCACCAAGACGCCCACGGTGAGCAGCACGTCGCCAAGGTCCTTGAGTATAGGCACTTTAGCCCCTATCTGGAGGTCCACGTCCACGCCTTGGGAGGCGTCCTCGTTCATCACCACCACCCAGTATCTCCCCGGCTCGACGCCCCAAGTCAGCGTCTCCTGGCCTGAGCCCGTCACGAAGGCGGTCCAGAAGCAGTGGATGGTCGGCGGCCCCGCGGGCGCCCCCCCGCTGTGGTGGCTGAAGACGTAGTCCGGGAAGTCGTTGCCCCAAGGATCGTACTCCCAGTCCGTGTCTATGAGCCTGTCGTATGGCACGTCGCTGAGGTAGCCATACACGCTGCCGTAGTCCGCTATCCCCACGAACACATTATTATCAGGATTGTTGTTCTCCGCGGTGAGCTTCACCGTGACCAGGTCCTTGAACCCCTCCCTGAAGGGCCCGGCGTCGGCGTCCATCTGGATGTTGACGTCCTCGAAGACTATGGCGTAGCTGTCCGAGGCGAGGCTCTCGACGCCGCTCATTATGTAGCCTTCGCTGTCCACTATGTGCTCTGGACCATCCTCAGGGAGCCTCCTCCGAGGATCAGGCCTAGGGACGTGAACACCATTATCGCCCCGATCACCAGGGCCACCACCCTCGCCACGCCCCACCCGGTGTCCCTTGTCTTCGTGTACTTTATGGTCCGGGACATGTTCTCGCCGCAGCTCTTACAGAACTCTGCGTCGTCGCTGTTATCCTCGCCGCACTTCGGACAGTACCTCAACGCCTCCACCTATAGTTTCATTCTTTCGGCGACTTTTTAAGCATGGCTCAGGGGCGCCAACAATTAAACCCGGGACGCCGTACTCTATGTGATCGACATGTCAGACAGATCCCTACCTGAGGGGAGAAGCCTAGAGAGATCGGAGGAGCTACTCAGAGGCGCCATAGACATCCACGTCCACGCCGGGCCCCACATATTCAGCAGCCCGAGGCGGGTCGACCCCTTCCAAGCTGCCATCCAGGCCCGGGACGCCGGGATGAGGGCCATCGTATACATGGACGTCTTCGAGATGAGCAACGGCACCGCGTGGCTCGTGAACCGCGCCGTCCCCGACTTCAAGACCTACGGCGGCATCATACTCAACACAGTATATGGGGGCATGAACCCTAGGGCTGTGAAGACAGCCCTCCGCTACGGCGACGGCGCCAAGTACGTCAGCTTCGGCGCCCACAGCACCCTCTACCAGGCGAGCCGGGAGGGCAGGCTCGTGGACGGCGTCTTCACGCCCCTCAGCGAATTATACCCCGAGTTCAGGGGGGAGCTGGAGACCTGCATAAGCATCCCCGAGGGCCCGCCCAGCCCCGAGCTTGACGAGATACTCAGGCTCATAGCTTCCCACCCCCAAGTCTACATGATAACCGGCCATGTCAGCGTCTCCGAGGCTGTGCGGCTCGTGGACTACGCCGAGGAGTACGGCGTAGAGCGCGTCGTGGTGTCCAGCGCCGTGGTGAAGGAGGCAAGCCTCGAAGAGCTCAGGTACATGGCGGACAGGGGCGCCCTCATAGAGTACACGTTGGCAGCGTACACCCACACCACCAGCATACCCAAGACCCACTACTACGTGGAGCGCGAGTACGCGTCCATCGACGAGGGTATGAGCGGCGAGGCGGGCGGCGGGGTGAAGGCGGCTGCACAGCAGATGGAACGCATAGGGGCGGAGAGCTGCGTAATCTGCACCGACTTCGGCGTCTACACGTTGCCGACGCCCGTGGAGGGGTTGCGGGAGTTCATCGCGTGCCTCATGGACATGGGGTTGCCCGACGAAGACATAAGCAGGATGGTGAAGAAGAACCCTGAGAAGCTTCTGGGGCTAACCTAGCCACCCCGCCGCATGTTCCTCTTCTTCACAGCCAACGCTAAGATAAATACAACCTTTCACCATTGTTTCACGTTATGTCCGGGGACAGCTTCTTGTGCGAAGTCATGGACTGGCGGCTCTTCGCCGAGCTCAGCGAGAAGGTCGCGGAGAAGATAGTGGCGTCGGGCTGGCAGCCTGACTTCATGGTCGGGCTGGCGAGGGGCGGCTGGGTCCTCAGCAGGGTCCTCTGCGACTACCTGGGCGTCAAGGACCTCGTCAGCATCAAGGTGGAGCACTGGGGGGTTACGGCGACGCCCGACGGCAAAGCCAGGATAAAATACGCCTTCGACGTGGATTTGACGGGTCGCCGAGTGCTGGTGGTGGACGACATCACAGACACCGGGGAGAGCATGATGGTGGCCGTTGACTACGTCAGGGAGAAGACCCCCCTCGAGGTCAGGACCGCCGCCCTTAGACACATAGACGGCAGCAAGTTCACGCCAGACTACTACGGTGACGTGATAACTTGGCGGTGGGTCATCTTCCCGTGGAACTACGTGGAGGACATGGTGAATCTGGTCCCCAAGGCGTGCGGGGACGGCTCGACGCCCGAGGAGATCAAGAAGGCCATGCGGGAGAAGTTCAGCATCGAGGTCCCCGAGGAGGACATCGAGAAGGCCCTCGCAGAGATCAAGCGCAGGGAAAGCATGAAGTAGCATGGGCTCTACCGCTTCCTTCATCGAGGAGAGACGAAGAGAGCTCCACAGGCTCATGGAGGGAGCCCTCCTATACGTGGGTGTGAGGGAGTACGACGCAGGCGTCACCAAGAGGAAAGGGGTGGACGTCTACGACCCGGAGAATGCGCTGTTCGCTATGAAGGCAGACACCACAGTCGAGGTCAACGACGAGATGCTGGAGTTCATCAAACGCAACTTCAGCAACCGGGGCTACGAGGTGAAAAGCGTCCACAGGAAAGGGCTCCGCCTGGTGCTCCTGATCTAGCCTCTCGGTGGCTAGAGCCAGACGGCGGAAAACCCTAATGCATGAAACATGGTTAGATAAACCATGTCTGAGGAACAAGGACTGGATCTGGCCAGCCTCGCCGTCGAGGACCTGCTGGCCTTATTCATCGGGGTGCTATCCGGCAAGGCGCTGGAGCACATGGGCCTCCCCGTCAAGGAGGATGAGGAGCCGGAGAAGGACCTTAAGAGGGCCAGTGTCGCCATCAACAGCATGAGCTGCCTGGTAGACCAGCTGGAGCCCCTGGTCTCCGAGGAGGCTGTCAAGCAGTACCGTTCACTGATAGGCGGCCTCCAGCTCAACTACGTCAGGGTCAGCTAAGAGCCAACATATGTGCGGTGTCCTCGCAACAGTTTAACGTGCCTAGGCAGCATACTACGCCGTGCACAACTTGATCGAGAGTAAACGCGTTGCCCTGGACTGGGTAGACGAAAACGAGGAGACTCTGGTGGACGTCCACCAGAAGATATGGAAGCTGGCGGAGGTAGGTCTGCAGGAAAACAAGACCGCGAAGCTGCTCACGGACATCTTGGAGAAGGAGGGCTTCAAGGTGGAGCGGGGCGTCGCCGGGATGCCCAGCGCATTCGTAGCCACCTACGGCAGCGGAGCCCCCACAATAGGCATCATGGGCGAGCTCGACGCCCTCCCCGGCATAAGCAACAAGGCGGTGCCGTACAGGGAGCCGCTGGTGGAGGGCGGGGCCGGCCACGGTTGCGGCCACAACGGCTATGCCACCACGGCGCTGAGCGGCGGTCTCGCCGTCAAAGCCGCCATGGACGAGGGCTTGGTGAAAGGCACCATCAAGGTGTTCGGGTGCCCCGCCGAGGAGACCCTCGTCGGCAAGGTCTTCATGGTGCGGGACGGCGTCTTCGACGGCGTCGACGCCTGCGTGGGCCACCACCCCGCCAGCTTCAACGGCGCCAGGCTGAAGAGCGGCAACGCCATGAACAGCGTCAAGTTCGAGTTCTACGGCTCGGCCAGCCACGCCGCGGGGAGTCCCGAGATGGGGGTCAGCGCCATGGACGCCGTGGAGCTCATGAACATAGGCGTCAACTACATGCGGGAGCACGTGGTCCAGGAGACCCGCATCCACTACGTGGTGGAGGACGGCGGCCACGAGCCCAACGTGGTGCCCCCATACGCGCGGAGCTGGTACTACGTCCGCGCACCGGAGAGGGAGCTGGTGGACATGTACTACCAGAAGCTCCTGGACATAGCAGACGGCGCCGACAAGATGGTGGGCACCACCCACAAGGTGACGTTCCTCAGCGGCGTCCACAACGGAATGGAGAACAAGGTGCTCGCCGAGACGGCCGTCGCCAACATGAGGCTCATCGGCGCCCCCACCTACACGGAGGAAGAGGAAGCTTTCGCCGCGGAGCTAGCCAAGAGCATTCCACGGGAGAAGAAGAGGATAGGGCTCATGAGGAGCCCCCTCCCCGACGCCATGGAGCTGATGGATGTGAACCTGAACACCCGGATCTACGACCCCGTGGGTGAGGGTGATAAGGGCGGGGGAAGCAGCGACGTGGCCGAAGTGGCCTGGAACATGCCGACGGTCCAGTTCAGGACCGTTTACACCATCGTTGGCGCCTCGGGGCATAGCTGGCAGAACGTGGCCAGCAACGGCACGAGCATCGGCAGCAAGGGCACGGTGTTCGCGTCCAAGGTGATGGCGGGCACGGTTATAGACCTGTTGACCGACAAGAAGCTGCTTCAGTCAGCCAAGGACGAGTGGGAGAGGCAGATGCAGGGGCGGGTGTACAAGAGTCCATTGCCCCCGGACCTGAAGCCGCCGCTGGACCAGCTCAAGAAGCAGAGCCATTGACCAACAGCTTCGATGGTGTTTTAATCCACCATCCTCCAATCATTTCTGAAATAAATTGCCTAAGCTAAGGATCAGCTGGACAGAGTATGAGTGGCGACTAGGCGTCCTCCGTAGCACATGGCAGAGGAGGGTTTCGACGCCTACCTCGTCACCAGCGGAGTGAGCATCTTCTACTTCAGCCACTTCTACCACATGGTCACGGAGCGCCCCGCCGCGCTGCTGGTGGAGCCGGACGGTAAGCCCACGTTCATGGGGCCCCTCTTGGAGGCCGACCACCTCCGCCATCAGACGCCCCTCGTCGGCGAGTGCCTCACCTACTTGGACTACCCCGGCGAGAAGCACACCATGGAGCAGTTCGCGGATTGGATAAAGGAGAGGGGGTTAGGCAAGGCTAGGATAGGTACGGACAACCCTGCAGGCGCCGGCGGCGCCATGGGCTACGTGGGGAAGCCCCTCAACGAGCTGCTTCCCGACGCCGAGCTCGTCAAGGACGGCCAGTTCGTCTGGGGGATGAGGCTCCTGAAGACGGAGGAGGAGCTGGCGCTCATCAGGGAGTCGGCGAAGTGGGGCAACCTCGCTCACTCGTATCTCCAGGAGTACACCCGGCCGGGGCTCTACGACGTAGAGGTGCGGCTAATGGCGTCGCTGGAGGCTACCAGCGCAATGAAAAAGACATATGGGAGCGAGTACGAGAGCGTCAAAGGCAGGTTCGTCTCCGCGGGCTTCAGGGGCCAGGTGGGCTGGAAGTCGGCCATGCCCCACAGCATCGACGTAAACAAGCCCATCAGGGAGGGCGACGTCCTCGTAACCGGCGCCAGCGCCGACGTGGGCGGCTACGGCAGCGAGCTGGAGCGAACCATGATCGTGGGCAAGCCCACGGCCAAGCAGGAGAAGCTGTTCAACGTCATGTGCAAGGCCCAGGAGGCCGCCGCAGGGGCGCTGAAGCCGGGGAGCACCTGCGCCGACGTGGACAAGGCCGCCAACAAGGTGTTCAGAGACGCCGGCTACTGGGAGCTGGTGCGGCACCACACGGGCCACGGCATCGGGCTGGAGGGCCACGAGCCGCCGTACCTGGACCAAGGGAACCCGCAGCCGTTGGAGCCGGGGATGGTGGTGAGCCTCGAGCCTGGCCTATACGAGCTGGGCTACGCCGGGTTCAGGCACAGCGACACCCTCGTGGTCACCGAGGACGGCTGCGAGTGGGTCACCTACTACCCGCGGGACCTTGAGAGCCTAACTATCCTCTAATTTTTTGGTCTACTAAGTCGAGAGCCTTTTCTTCAGTTCAGCTACTTCCTCTCTGCTTCTATGCCCCGGCCAGTCCTCTGACGACAGTATCCGTGTGGTGGAGACGGCCCCGATGGCGACGTCGTCCTGGAGGTGACGGAGGCTGATCTTGTCCACGGTGTCGTACACCGTGTGTCTCACCGTCTTCAGCAGGGCCAGCCGACCCGGCTCCCTGTAGTCGAGGATGCTCCCCGTTGGGATTCCAAGCTCATGGAAGGCTCTGCTGTCGCCGGGCCCCATCCTCTGGTCGAAGGGTATGGGGAGCCCCAAATCGTTCCTCAGCTTGGCGTAGAACGGCTCCAGTTCGGGCCAGTGGTCTACGGTGACCATTTGGTGCTCGGGGCCACCGTTGCAGTCCAGCTAGTACGTGAACAACGTGTCGCTCATCTCGTCGGCGTGGCGCTCCGCGTAGTCCCTGCTCCCCCAGTACCCGAACTCCTCGGCCGAGAAGCAGACCACCCGGACGTCTCCGGCGAGCCTGTCGGCCACAGTGCCCAGTATCCTGCCCATCTCGGCCACCGCCATGCAGGCGGCGCCGCAGTCGAACGCGGCCTGAGCTATCTCGTGGCCGTCGTAGTGGCCACCCAGGAGGACGTAGCCGTCGCCTCCGCCGCCACCCACCTCGCCACAGACGTTCCAAGACTCCCTTTCAAACACCTCGCAGCTTGCCCTAAGCTCCACGGAGAGGCTTCCCCTCCTCTCGATGAGCCTCCTAAGCATCAGCCCGTCCTCGTGTTTCACCGAGACGGAGGGAACCAGCCGGGGCACGACGCCGGTGGGCGGCCCCATCATGGGGAAGGGGTGCATCCACACGAAGCCCACGGCCCCCGCCTCCACGCAGGCCCCTAGGGGTAGCCTGTTGGTGCCCAGCACTATCTTGCCCTCCACGTCTAGGCGGTCAAGTTCCGAGGCCGTCTCCACGGCGACCAGCTCTCCCTCCGCCGAGCCGCTGGGAGTCATCGGCAGCGTCAGCGTTGGCACGGTCTTCGGCGTCGGCCCACGGACCTTGAGGCTGGACTCCCCTACCTCGCAGCCCTGGAACTTGAAAGACGCGAGATGCGTGTCACCGAGGCCGTACTCCTCAAAGACACCCCATATGTACTCGGCGGCCTCCCTGTTCAACTCTGTGCCAGCGAACCTGCCGCCATAGTCGTCGCAAAGGGTCGTCAGGTTCTCGAGGGGCCGCGTGCTTGTGTACGCCTCCCCTATGACTCTCTTCTCCGCCTCGTTCAGCATGACATTTATCACGGTTCATGGCGATATGACGCTTCCCATCGCCTCAGGCAGACCGCGATAATCTTTTTAATAAACCGGTTTCCCTATGACTCGATTTGCAGCCGCTCCGGGAGATCATCTGCCTGTTACTGGAGAAGGAGGAGCCCACCGGGGACGACGTGGAAAACGCGAAATTCCAAATAACCAGGAAATATAGCCTGGGCAGGATTCCGGGCAACTCTGAACTCATAAGGCTGCTCACCGAGGACGAGCGGAAGAAGCTCATACCCGTGCTGAGGCGAAAGCCGACCAGAGCCCTCAGCGGCGTCAACGTCGTCGCGGTGATGACCAGGCCCATGGCCTGCCCCCACGGCAGGTGCGCCTACTGCCCAGGCGGCCCCGAGGCCGGCAGCCCCCAGAGCTACACAGGCCACGAGCCCGCCGCCATGAGGGGCATCCAGAACACCTTCGACCCCTACAGCCAGGTCAGGAGTAGGGTGGAGCAGCTTGAGGCCATCGGCCACACCGTGGACAAGGTGGACCTCATAGTCATGGGCGGCACCTTCCCCGCCGCCCCCAGGGACTACCAGGAGTGGTTCATGAAGGGCTGCCTCGACGCCATAGACGGAGCGGAGTCCAACTCCCTGGAGGAGGCTAAGCGGCTCGCCGAGACAGCCCACATCAGGAACGTCGGGATAACCGTGGAGACCCGCCCAGACTGCCTAGCAGAGGACGATGTGGAGGGCATGCTGGACCTGGGCGTCACCCGCGTCGAGGTGGGCGTCCAGAACGTCTACGACGACATCTACAGCCTCGTCGAGAGGGGCCACACGGTCCGGGACGTGGTGGAGGGCACCCGCCGCCTCAAGGACTCGGCCCTCAAGGTCTGCTACCACATGATGCCCGGCCTCCCCGGCTCAAGCGTAGAGCGTGACCTCGAAGGCTTCAGGCAGATATTCACCGACCCGCGTTTCATGCCGGATATGCTGAAGATATACCCTACGCTCGTGGTCAAGGGCACCAAGCTCTACGAGTGGTGGAGACGAGGAGACTACGAGCCCCTCAACACGGAGCAGGCGGTGGAGCTTGTCGCCCGGGTCAAGGAGATGGTGCCTCCGTGGGTCCGAATAATGAGGGTGCAGCGGGACATCCCCCTCCACCAGATCGAGGCAGGCGTCGACAAGAGCAACCTTAGGCAGCTGGCACAGAAGAGGTTGCGGGAACGCGGCTCAAGGTGCCACTGCATAAGGTGCAGGGAGGCGGGGCACAGGTCCAGGGAGGGCGTGGAGCCCGAGAGCCTGGAGCTTGTGCGCCGCACCTACGAGGCGTCAGGGGGCGAGGAGAACTTCATAGGCGTCGAGGACAACGAGAACGACGTCCTCGTGGGCTTCGTCCGGCTGAGGATTCCGTCTGACCGCGTCTTCCGCCCGGAGATCACGTCGTCAACGGGCCTCGTCCGGGAGCTCCATGTGTACGGCAGGATGACGCCGGTGGGGGCCAAGGGGTGCGACTGGCAGCACATGGGCTGGGGCGAGGCGCTCATAGAGGAGGCCGAACGAGTCGCGGCGGAGGAGTACGGTATTACCCACATGGTGGTCATGAGCGCCCTCGGCACCAAGGAGTACTACCGTGGGCTCGGCTACGAGAGCGACGGCCCCTACGTCTCCAAGCCTCTATGAGAACCGTTTTTATCCGCGAGGCACCCAATACTGTTGATCGCCGACTTGTACATAGTCGTCTACCACTACAAGATACCCATCGACAAGACCATAGAGTACTTCAAGCTGGAGAAGAAGGCCATAGAGGCGTACCTGGGGAACGGTTGCGTGAAGGTGGAGATATACAGGGACGCCGAAGACCCCCAGAGGTGGATGGAGATCAACAGGTTCAGGGACCGGGAGCACTACCAGCGGGTAGCCTCCACCCTCGACGAGGACCCTAGGATAAGCCATCTGTTCGAGGAGTTCCAGGCGCTGCTCGGCGACGCGGAGTACGAGCCAGATAAGAAAGAGTACTTCCACATGATATAGATCGATTCAAGCACAGAATTTTAAATGGCAGCTGAGTGGCTAGAGCCGCGACGGCATCGCGACCACGCAAATTTTTAAGCCGATGCACCGTTACGTTCTCTGGTTTATATGAGCGAGGACAAGCTTCCCGGGTACCGCGGAGAACTGCGTTCAGCCCTAGAGAAGGTGGGGGCCGAGATAGGCGACAGGCTTGAAGTAACCGTGGAAAACCAGCGGTACACGGGGAGCCTGATGCCTCGCGTCGAGAGCTACGACGACTGGCACCTCATAATCAAGCTCAAGTCCGGGTACAACATCGGCCTCGCCCACGGCGAAGACATGAAGATAAGGAAGATGGGCGTCGCGGAGAAGCCCGAGTTCAGGCCCCCGCCCCTCCCCGAGGCCGAGCCGGGGCTGCCCCGGGTGAGCATCGTCAGCACCGGCGGCACCATCGCCAGCAGGGTGGACTACGTGACGGGGGGCGTCGTCTCGGCGATGACCAGCCGCGACCTCCTGGGCATAGTGCCCGAGCTGGTCGAGGTAGCCGACGTGGACGCCGACATCCTCTACAGCGTGTTCAGCGAGGACCTCACCCACAGGGAGTGGGAGGGCATGGCCGAGCGGGTGTACGAGAAGATCCGGGGGGGCGCCGCCGGCGTCATAATAACCCACGGCACCGACACCATGGGCTACAGCGCCGCCGCCCTCAGCTTCGCTCTGCAGGACCTGCCGGTGCCCGTTATCTTCGTCGGCAGCCAGCGCAGCAGCGACAGGCCCAGCAGCGACAACGCCACGAACCTCATAGGCGGTGTCTACACGGCGGCGTACGCCCCCTTCGCCGAGGTGGTGGTGGGGCTCCACGAGACCACGTCGGACGACAGCATCGTGTACCTCAGGGGCACCAAGGTCAGGAAGTGCCACACCAGCGCAAGGTACGCGTTCCAGCCCGTGAACGACTGGCCCATCGCCCGGTACATCGACGAAAGGCTGGAGATGATCAACGACAGGTACAGGCCCCGGCGGCAGAGCGAGCCCAGGCTGCTGAACAAGTTCAGCGACAAGGTGAGCCTCGTCAAGTTCTACCCCGACTTCAACCCCGCGCTCCTCGACTGGCTCATAGACGCCGGCGTCAGGGGCATCGTCATCGAGGCGACGGGCCTCGGCCAGGTGTGCAAGGACCTGTGGCCAGCAATAGACCGAGCCCGGAGGGAGGGCGTCATCGTGGGCATAACTAGCCAGTGCATCTGGGGCCGCGTCCACCTCAACGTCTACAGCCACGGCCGCGAGCTGGTGGACAGGGGCGCCGTGCCTCTGGAGGACATGCACCCGGAGACGGCGTACGTGAAGCTCAAGTGGTGCCTCGGCCAGACCGACGACGCCGAGGAGGCGAAGAGGCTGCTCCTTACGGACCTCGTGGGGGAGTTCAACCCGCGGACGCCATACCTGGAGGGAGCACATTGATGGACTACGAGAAGCTGGGGCTCACCGTGGGCATCGAGATCCACCAGGAGCTGGCCACCCGACATAAGCTGTTCTGTTCGTGCCCTCCCAGGCTCAGCGACGACGAGCCAGACTACACGTTCACGCGGAGGCTCAGGCCCAGCCAGAGCGAGCTGGGGGAGGTGGACCCGGCGGCGCTGTTCGAGTTCCTGAAAGGCAAGACCATCATATACCAAGGGAGCCACGACACCAACTGCCTCGTCGAGATGGACGAGGAGCCGCCGGGCCCCCTCGACCCGGAGGCCCTGGACATATCCCTCACGTTTGCCCTCATGACCGGCGGCGTGCCCGTTGACGAGGTTCAGGTGATGAGGAAGACGGTCGTGGACGGCAGCAACACAGGCGGGTTTCAGAGGACCAGCGTCGTCAGCCTCGGGGGGGCCGTGGAGGTTGAAGACAAACAGTACCGCCTGGAACAGGTGGCGGTGGAGGAGGACGCGGCCAGGAAGGTAGCCGAGGAGGGGGGCACCATAACGTACCGCTTGGACAGGCTGGGCATACCCCTCATAGAGATAACGACGGCCCCCGAGATGCACACCCCGGAGGAGGCGTACTTGGTGGCCGCCCGGATAGGGTCGATCCTCAGGGCAACAGGGATGGTCCGCAGGGGGCTGGGCACCATAAGGCAGGACGTCAACGTTAGCATACGCGGCGGCGCCATCATCGAGATCAAAGGGGTGCAGGACCTGAACCTGATGCCGACCATAGTCGAGTACGAGGCCCAGCGGCAGGCCGCGCTCATCGAGATAGCTGAGGAGCTGAAAAGCAGAGGTATAACGCCGGAGTCTCTCAGACAGGAGCCAGTGGACGTGTCAGAAGTCTTCAAGGACACCGGTTCCAGGATACTCGGCTCCGCCCTGAAGAGAGGGGGCAAAGTCATGGCCGTCAAGCTTCCTGGGTTCGGCGGCCTGACTGGTCGGGAGCTCTGCCCCGACAGGAGGCTGGGCACCGAGCTGAGCGACCACGCCAAGTTCGGCGGCGGCGTCAAGGGCATTTTCCACACGGACGAGCTGCCCGGCTGCAGCATAACGGAGGAGGAAGTGCAGGCACTCAGGGAGAAAATTGGCGCCGGGCAAGCCGATGCAGTGGTCATCGTCGCCGACGAGGAGAGCAGATGCGTCTCCGCCCTGGATGCGGTGGTGAACCGCGCCGAGCAGTCCATCCACGGGGTGCCAGAGGAGACGCGGTCCGCGAACCCCGACGGGACGACCCGCTACACGAGGCCGAGGCCCGGCGCCGCCCGCATGTACCCCGAGACCGACGTCAAGCCCGTGAAGATCACCCCAGAGAAACTGGAGGCGCTGAAGGCTGAGCTCCCCGAGATGCCTGAGGCTAGGCTCAGACGGTTCATGGAGGACTACTCCCTCAACGAGAAGCTGGCGACCCAAGTGGTGGACTCCGACTACACAGGGCTTTTCGAGGAGCTCGCCCGCGAGGGACACTCGACGACGCTGCTGGCGGTGACCCTGACGGAGGACCTCACCAGGCTCAGGCGCGACGGAGTGCCCGTCGAGGGGCTCACAGACGAGGCCTTACGGGACACTTTCGCCCTCGTCGAGAGGGGGGAAGCGACCAAGGAGTCCCTGCCTGAGGTGCTGTCGTGGCTCGCGGAGAACCGTGGCATGAAGGCGGCGGAAGCCTTATCTGTGCTGGGCCTCGGCATGATGACCGCAGATGAGCTGGCTGAGCTGGTCGACTATGTCGTCGAGGAGAAGGCCGATCTGGTGGCCGAGCGGGGCATGAGGGCCATGGGGCCGCTGATGGGCGTCATAATGGGTCAGGTGCGTGGGAGAGCAAAGCCCCAGGAGGTCCAGAGGCTCCTGCAGTCTGCCCTCAAGGCCAGACAGGGCTAACCCCTCCAATAAGTATTATATTCGGTCTTAGAGACTATTATGCTGTCAGAGCAGACGTGGTTTTATGCCTGAGTCCGCCTTCCGCCTAAAGGTACGCATCGGAGACATGGAGGTGGAGCTGGACGGAGAGAGGGAGGACGTCCTGGAGACCCTGGAGGACCTGGACTTTATCGTAGACAAGGTATCATCGGCCTTCAACGCCGAACTGCCCACAGGGAGACGCGCCCAGAAGAAGGGAGAGAAGGAGAGCAAGGTAAAGTTCCCCCACATCGAGCGGACGAGCCAGTGTAGCGAGGCCGTGGAGAGCCTGCTCGCGACGGAGTGGGGCAAGACGCCGAGGGCCATAGGCGAGCTCAGAGAGGCGATGGAGGCCAACGCCATTTTCTTCCCCAAGACTACCCTCAGCGGCGTACTGGTGTGGATGGTGAAGAAGGGGACCCTGCGCAGGTGGAAAGACAAGAAGCGGGGCTACCAGTACGTCCTCAACACGCAGGAGGGAGAGTGATGCCGCGGCTCAGGGTCACCATCGAGACCGGATACGGGGCCATCGAGGTGAGCGGCGAGTCCCCCGAGGAGGTGCTGGAGGGCCTCGGCTGGCTCACAAGCGAATACCTGTCACGGGTCAACGAGATAGCCTCAGAGGCCACCGCCGACGACGGAAACAGCCTGAGAGGAATAATAAGGATCGACGACGAAGGCCCGACCATAGTCTCCCGCGAAGACCTTTCCCACTACGAGGCCATCGGACTCGTCCTCTACGCGATGGAGAACCGTGAAGCCACCAGTAAAGAACTCAGGGAGCGGCTGGCGTCCAGCGGTAAAAAGGTGGCACTCGCTGCGAGGCTTCACGAGATGAGGAGGCGCGGCCAAGTCTTCAAGCCGGACAGCAGGGAAAGCCTGCACAAGCTCACGGCCAACGGCGTGAAGTGGATCGAGGAAGACGTGCTGCGGCGGCTCCGAGACACGGATTAGCTACTTTGTCCTCTTCTCGTAGTCTTGGTAGAGCTCGGTGGTCATCATGAGGAGGGAGAGCAGTATCTTCCTGTGGTCGCACATGTAGGTGCCCTCCCTGAACATGCTGCGCTGTATCAGCCCCTTGTCCAGTAGCTTCGCCACCGCCCTCTCCGTGGCCTTGTGTGAGAGGTCCAGTTCACCGGCGAGCTCCTTCACGGTCACCGTCTTGCCGGTCTCCAGAAGATGATAGAACACCGCAGACTGGCTGGGTGCCCTCTGCAGGTTCAACAGGTTATCAGTAAGCTCCTTCAGCTGGCCCATCTGTTCCTCCGACATCTCTTCCACACCTATTTTCTCTTAGCCTCATTTAAATGGAGTTGGCTGAAACTTGGTTTAACCACTTTTATGTCTTCACCACATGAAAAGACCGGAGAGACAAGTGAAAGTGTGCAAAAACCCGTTTAACCCTTGAAGAGCTTCATCAGGACATCGTAGGAAGTGGTGGACGCGACGTAGCCTTCGCTCGTGTTCTCCACTAGTTCCGTCTGTTTGAGTTCAGCGAGCCTGGCCCTGACGCTGCTGCTGTTCTCCCCTAGGGCCCTCGATATATCTATGGGCTTCATGGGCTGGTCCTTGAAGGTGAGGTAGACGAGGACCTTGAAGGCTAAGGTCTCGGGGTCCAGCTCCTTGAGCGCCTTCTCCATATCTATTCCTCGAAGTACCTTACCAGCAGTTCCTTGAGTATGGGGCCCATCTTGTACCTGTAGACCCCGCGGCTCACCCTCTCCACGAGCTCCTTGTTGTTGAGGTTGAACAGCGCTATGTTCACGGCGTTGACGGTGAGCCCCAGCTTCCCGGCTATGTCCTGCGAGGTCATGGGCTCACCGTGCTCGACTAGGCAGAGAAAAACGTCTCTCTGGCTGTCTGCCCTCCTCAGTCCCTCAAGCTCCTCGGAACCCACTCGCCGGCCCTCCCCGGACTCTACTCAGTAAATGAGTATAAATGTGAGACGATGTCCGTGAAGGGGACGAGGGACCTATAGCTCCCGTCGTCGAGCTGATCCACGTACCCCTTTTCCAGAAGCGTCCTCAGAGCGGGCCTTACGCTGCCCGGAGATATCTGGGTCTCCTCTGAGATGTCCACCGGGTTTGATGGTCCTCTGAAGGCCAGGTATGTGAGGACCTTGAACTGAACCGTCGTGGGGGAGACGTCTTTCAGGACCTCTTCAAGCAGCTCGGTCACCTGTTGGCCGCCTCCTCCAGCGCCTCCACCCTCTCGATGAGATCCAGGAGGATGCTGGGTATGCTCGGTTCGTAGTTTCCGCGGCTCGGGCGATCGAGGAATCCGTCCTCGGCGAGCTTGGCGAAAGCGGCCTTGACTGAGTTGTAGTTGGCGTCCAGCTTCTCGGCCATCTCGCTGGGCCCGAGCGCCGGGTTCCTCAGGAATTCCTTGAAAATCGTGTCTTTTAGGCTTTGATTCGAAGACATTTTGCTGGTTGACATGTTTGTTTCAGTGTTCTTATTAACTTTACTTTTGGGGTGTAGCCGTATATGCATTTATTTTGATAGATATCCGAGCGAATAAATTTCCTCCTTTATATATAGAATGGCGTTTATCGGAAATTATGCTCATAGCGATCATAAGCTTAATATACCGAGGAAAAAAAGTGTTGTACGCAGACGGTTTTCAAGGAACGTGTGTTGAAGGTGCTCGCGTACAAGGAGAAAAGCCAGCTAAACGCCGCCATGGAGACGCGGGCGCCTACGCCTAATCTCAGCCTCTCCCTGAGGAACCTCCTGCTAACGGAGATAACCAGCGACATACTGGAAGAGAGCCCCCACATCAAGGAGCTGGCGGCCAGGATACGCGCCGAGGATACTTTCTACACGCTCAATAAGAGGGAGCCATACAGGAGGGTGACAGGCGTGGACGCCGGGAGCCAGATAATACCTCTAGCGTCCAGGCGTTACGCGGTCATAGGAGCCATGGCTTACTCGCTCCACGACGGCAGCCGATATTTTCTAGCCCCCGAGTCCCTCTCCCAGCCGTACAGGATGTCACGGGGCAGGTTCCCTACCACGGTGAATCTGCGCCGCGAGGCGAAGCTGTACGAGACGGCCACGAGGTTTCTGGAGGAACACGATGGAACGGAGTTGCTACTCATCGACGGGCCGCTCGCCTTCAGCAACATGTGGAGTAGCGCAGGCTGGGAGGAGGACAGGCGGAGGCTCGTAGAAGCCGTGAAGAGCCTATTAGGGAAATGCAGGCGGCGGGGGGTTGTCACAGCGGGGGTCGTGAAGCGCCCCAGCGCGCGGTACATGATACACTACCTTGGGCTTCAGGATGAAACCGATCTATCTGACAGCTTCCTCATGCTCCACGCTCTTGAGCCGGGCCAGAGGACGGACATATTCTCGCCCAGGATGGCGATGAGGATGGCGTCTAGGGGCTCGGGCTTCATGGACGCCGTCGATGAGCCCATCTACTCGTTCTACGCCCGCCTCACGGGAGAGTGGAGCATCCCGCCCATCCGCATAGACATCCCCGCCTACTGCCTCAGCGAGATCGACGACGTGGCCGACTACTGCTACTCGACTAGCCTGTACAACGGCGTCCCCCTCGCAATAGTGAAGGCCGACGAGGTGGTCAAGGTGACACGGAGGTTCATCAGCGACGTATACAGCGAGATAGTGACCAGGGTTGGGAGGGAGATGGGGGAGGTCTCGCAGCTGGCGCCGTACTGGGGTGAGGGAGAATGGATGGGAGCCTGAAGGTCGGCCACACCTACAGCCCCACCGGCGAGTACGGCATCAACGAGATAACCATACTGCTGCTCCGCGGCTACGAGCTGGCAAAGGGGGACCTTGTGTACATCGAGCACCCCAAGAACGGGTGCCCCGTTGTCTATCAGGTCACACGGGTCTATCCCCACAAACGGGTGAGGGAGTACGAGGAGGCGCTGCTGAGGGACGGCCGAGTCATCACGGACTTCGAGGACAGCACCCTCCACGCCCAGGCGTACCAGTGGGGCTGGATGGACGAAGGCGACAGCCTGAGGCCCCTCAGGTACCCCCTGCCCCCCAACACGCCGGTCTACGTCGCCGGGAGGGAGGTGGTGGCGCGGTTCACGAAGCCCAACGGCGACTGGAAGCTCCTTCTGGGGTCGGACCCCAGCACGGACCTCGACGTGGAGCTGGGGCTCTACAGCCTCATCCGGCAGAGTTGCCTCATCTGCGGCGCGGTGGGCACGGGCAAAACCACGACCGCCGTATCCATGGTGGCGAGGGCGGCGTCGGCGGATCCCCCCGTACGCTTCTTCGTAGTGGACAAGGACGGCGAGTACAGCAGCCTGTCCGAGCAGCTGGGAGCAGACAAGGTGCTCAAGGTGCCCTGGAGCAGGTTCTTCCAGCCCGGCGACGTGCCGTGGGAGGACTACATCGGCGAGTTCGGGTGGCAGAAGACGTGGTGGAACGCCAAGATACTGGTGCACGCGTTGAAGATACTCTACGCGCAGGCTGCGCCAGTCACCAAGGTCAACCTCCGGCAGGCCGTGGGCTGGGTGAAGCCGGACAAGCTGGGCTTCAACAAGAAAGACGACGAGTTCGAGAGCTACAGGCAACAGGTGGTGAACGCCGTCTCAGGCAGCAAGCTCATATCTGACGGCGACATGGAGCCTCTGGACCCCGTGGACCTGTTGAAGGATCGCCACGTCGTCCTCATGGACCTAAGCCAGGGTCGGGACACGTGGAGCCAGAAACACCTGGTGGTCGCCCAGGTCCTCAGGAGGATATTCGGGGAGGCGCTGGAGAACCGGGGCTTCGGGTGCATCGTGGTGCTGGAGGAGGCCATGTACTACGCGCCCCAGCGCGGCGTCTTCGAGATAGGCGAGAAGGACAGCAGGGGCAGGCTGCTGGGCGTCGTCAAGGAGATAGCCACCAACGGCGGCCGCAACGGCGTCGGGCTGTGGATAGTCACCCAGAGGCTGAGCACCGTGGAGAAGACCGTGGTCACCCAGTGCGCCAACAACGTGATATGCCACGGCCTCGAGGACGTGGACAAGGCCAGGATCGCCGAGATCTTGGGGAGCCAGTTCTCCGAGCTCATAGGGGACCTGCCCCCTGGAGAGGCCGTAGTCAAGGGCACCGCCCTCAAGTGCAGGTTCCCCATATGGGTCAAGGTTCTGCCCGAGCTCTACCCCGCCTCCAGCCTCAGCACCCCCATGAGTCGCTTCATACGCATGGAGATGGCGGGGCGAGAGGCGATGGACGACTAACATATATCATGCGCGGCTAGATCATGAGGCGGTCGTCATGTCTCACAGGCTGTACCCCGGAAGGCCCATCGTCGGGGTAGGCGCCCTCATCGAGGAGGACGGGCGTTACCTGCTCGTTAAGAGGGCGGCCGAGCCTGACGCCGGCCTGTGGTCCATCCCCGGCGGCCTCATCGAGGTGGGGGAGAGGGCTGTGGACGCCGCCGCCCGGGAGGCGCTGGAGGAGACGGGGCTCACCGTCGAGGTACTGAACAGGCTCGACGTGGTGGACCGGATAGTCCGGGACCCCGACGGGGACGTGAGGTACCACTTCGTAATAATCGACTTCCACGCGAGGCCGCTGAGCGGGGAGATGAGGCCCATGGACGACGCCCTGGACGCGGTGTGGGTGACGCCCGAGGAGTTCACCGAGTACGAGCTCACTCCCACGCTGGTAGAGCTGCTGAAACGCATGGGGCTCTACCCCGAACCCTAGAGCTCCGGGCGCCTAACATTCTCCCTTAGGAACTCCTCTACTTCCTTCATCCTCTGGAGGGCGTCTATGGTTCTGGGGTTTATGTATGAAAGCCTGTCTTCCTCCATGATTAGGTAGATGACGAGGTTCTTGTCCACCTGGGCCACCTTCCGCTGATCTGGGCTCTCGTAAAGGTCGTAGACGGTGCCGAGGCTGGACGTCATCTCGCCTATCTTCCTCCAGCTGTCCAGGTCGGGTATCTTCTCCACGGCCAAGGCGTCCGCCCCAAGGTTGACTCGGGTGACTCGTATTTTATGATTATATATCAGAGTTCCATCTTATCGCATCCTTGAACTCATAGCTAATGAATATCTCAACTCCATGAGGGGTTGCGTCCGCGACGAGATAGGCTTCATCTTTGGCGTCGCGGGAGATGAACCCCTTGAAGCCAAGGCCACGGACATACTTCAGCCGGGTGCACCACGACGTCTGGGTTCCGGATGGCCATAACAGAGCTAACGCTTGGGGTCTGCTAGCCTCTATCGAACAGGCGTTTAAGCCGGTCCCACCTGTCTTCTTTCTCGCCATTTTTCTCGGGTGGCTTCGAGTTGTACGCCTGTGGTATCCTGTAGAAGTATATCTTGTGGCTCCCCACGCCGTAGTACCCCTGGTCGTGCTTCGCTGTGACCCAGTCCACTATCGGGAAGTCGTGGCTCACTATGCGGGCGCCGCTCCGGAGCTCGTCGTGGAACTTGGGCCTGAGCTTCGCGTTCCCCGAAGTCGTCAGGTAGAGGGTGACCACGGAAGCCTCTGAAAGGTCCTCCTCGAAGAAGTTGCCCTCGACGACCTTTATCCTGCCGCTGAGGCCCCTGTCCTCGATCTTGAGCTTGGTGGACTCCACCATCCGGGGGTTGAGCTCAAAGCCCACGGCGCGGGAGATGTCGAACTCCTCGACGGCCGTGAAAAGTATCCTGCCGTCGCCGCAGCCTAGATCATATAGGACGTCGCTGGGTCCGACCTCGGCTATTATCAGCATTTGGCGCACCACGTTGAGAGGGGTCGGGACGTAGGGTGCTACGCTCTCTGTGCCGTTTCCCCAGCCTAGGCTGTTGTGCCAGCCGCTTATCCGGCTGTCGTAGTCGTCTGGTTCGCCCCTGCGTCCACCCATCACCCATTCTTCTGTCGTGCTCATCTAAAACCTTACCGAGGAGAACACTACATTTGGGGGTTGAATAACTTTTTTAGTATGTGTTTAGCTCGGATTAAAAGAATCAAAATTTAACTTAATTCTATGTAATTAATGCTATCACTTTCGTGGAAATGTCAAAATAAGTATCATGGTGGTGTTAACTTAACATGCATGATCATCGAGCTAAACACATACCTTTTTTATATAATTCACCTAATCATCTATTCGAGATGGCCGCCGTTGATGCGTTATTAAGCAACGTTTGGGTACTTTTCCTGATATTCACTTTCCTCGTCCCGAGGCTGCAGCAGACCATGTTGCAGAACGCGCGTTCCTCGGCACTGAGAAACCTGGGGAAGAAGAGAGGAACCAACGTCGTCAGCCTCATACACAGGCAGGAAACCCTCAGCCTCTTCGGGCTTCCCATATCTAGGTACATAGACATCGACGACAGCGAGGACCTCCTCCGGGTCATAAGGATGACGCCGGACGACCAGCCCATCGACCTAATAATCCACACCCCGGGGGGTATCGCTCTCGCGGCGACCCAGGTGGCCTTCGCCCTCAAGGGGCACAAGGGCAAGACCACGGTCATGGTGCCTCACTACGCCATGAGCGGTGGCACCCTCATCGCGCTGGCCGCCGACGAGATACTCATGGATCCCCACGCCGTCCTGGGGCCCGTGGACCCCCAGATAGGGACCCAGAAAGGCGCCTACTCGGCTTCCAGCATACTCAGGGTCGCGGAGCGTAAAAAGATCGACGAGATGGACGACGAGACTCTGTACCTCGCCGAGGAGGCACAGAAGGCCGTGGGCCAGATGAAGGACATCGTCAGGAAGCTGATAAGGGACAAGCATCCGCCGGAGAGGGTGGAGAAGATCATCGAGGACTTGGTGACGGGAAAGTATACCCATGACTTTCCCATCACGGCCGAGGCCGTCTGCGAGATGCTTGGCCAGTGCGCCAGGAACGAGATCCCCAGGGAGGTTTACCAGCTCATGAACCTGTACAAGATGGGACAGCAGCAGAGGAGGCCCTCCGTCGAGTACGTCCCAATGACTCCCCGCACCAAGTAGAGGCAGGCGGACTGGGAGAGCCACTACGCGAAGCCGTTAAAAACCCGTATCCGGAGATTCTCACGGTTAGATATGGATCTCAAGTTAGTGGAGCTGAAGGTTCCCGAGGGGTGCAACATCATCCTGGGGCAAAGTCACTTCATAAAGACTGTGGAGGACGTCTACGAGGCCCTCGTCTCCAGCTCGTCGTCCATAAAGTTCGGGCTAGCGTTCTGCGAGGCAAGCGGTGAGTGCCTCATAAGGCACGAAGGAAACGACGAGGAGCTTCGGAGGACCGCGACGGAGAACGCTGAGGTGCTTGGCTGCGGCCACAGCTTCAACGTGGTCATGAGGGACGCCTACCCAATCAACGTGCTCACGCAGCTCAAGATGGTGCCCGAGGTCTGCAGGATAATCGCGGCCACGGCGAATCCGCTCCAGGTCGTCGTCGCCGAGACCGAGCAGGGCAGAGGCATCATGGGGGTCATCGACGGCTCCAAGAGCAGGGGAGTCGAGGACGATGAAGGCATAGAGTGGAGGAAGGATATTCTCAGGAAGTTCCGGTACAAGACCTAGCCGAGCACCGTTCTCAGGAGCTCCGGGAGCCGGTCGATGGGGTGATCCCCCGGGACCTCCCTTATCAGCCCCTTGTCCCTGTACCTGTCCAGCAGGGGCTGGGTCTTCTCCCTGTATACCTTGAGCCTGTTCCTGATCACGCTGGGCCGGTCGTCGTCGCGAAGCACAAGCTCGGAGCCGCACTTGTCACATACCCCCTCCTTCTTCGGGGGCTTGGATACGAGGTGATAGACTTCTCCGCAGCTGGGGCAGCTTCGCCTGTTGCTCAGCCTCTCGACGATGGTCTCGTCTTCCAGAGTCACGTGGATGACATAGTCCAGCTTCAGGCCGTGCTCCTCGAGGAAGCTGTCCAGGAACTCGGCCTGCGAGGTGCTCCGCGGGAACCCGTCCAATATGAAGCTTTTCCCAAGGTCCGACTTCCCCAGCCGCTCGCCTACGACGCCGTTCACTATCTCGTCGGGTACTAGTTCGCCGTGGGACATATAGCCTTCCGCGATTCTGCCGTACTCGGTTCCGTTCGCCACGGCCTCCCTCAGCATGTCGCCGGTGGTTATCACGGGGACGTCGTAGAGCTCTGATATTATGTGTGCCTGGGTGCCTTTCCCGCTGCCCGGCGGCCCCAGCATGACTATCCTTAGTGGACGACTCATGCGAATCCGGTGAGGTACACCTTCAGGTGCATTAAAGATTTACTGTGCGATATTCAATATGTCAGACATGGAGCCTTACAGAGAGTTCACGGCGCTGGGGTGGGTGCTCATCGCCCTCGGCATCCTGTTCGTAGCAATGCCGTACGTCGCGAGAATAGTGCCGAGCGTCGAGAGGCTGCCGTGGTACATCCTTTGGGTCTACAGGAGGGACGGCTTCTACTTCGCGACGAGTCCGCTCCTCATACTCGTCTCCCTGCTGTCATTAGTGTGGAGCTGCCTTAGACGGTGAAGGGTAGCCATTTATACGGGGCTCGGGACCAATAGGCTGGGATGGTTCAGCGCAGGGTTATTCTCGTCGTACGGGACGGGTGGGGGTACACGGAGGAGACCGCCGGGAACGCGGCGTACATCGCTGAGACGCCCAACAGCGATAGATACATGGAGCAGTATCCTTGGACGTTGCTCAAGTGCACGGGTAACGCCGTCGGCCTACCAGAAGACACCCAAGGCGGTAGCGAGCCAGGGCACCTCACTATGGGCGCCGGACGGGTAGTGTGGCAGCCCCTGGAGGAGATAAACCGAAGCATAAGGGACGGGAGCTTCTACGAGAAACAGCCGTTCCTCGACGCCATACGGCGCTGCCGAGAGACGGGAGGCAAGCTCCACCTCGCAGGGCTTCTCAGCGATCAGGGAATACACGGCACCACGAGCCACCTGTACGCCCTGCTTGAGCTGGCGAGACGTGAAGGGTTCAAGAGGGGCTATGTCCACTGCTTCTTGGACGGGAGGGATGTGCCGGAGAGGAGCGCCGCCGGGTTCCTCGAGGAGGCCCTCCGCGTCATGAACGAGAAGGGCGTCGGCCGCATCGCGTCGATGGTGGGCAGATACTACGCCATGGACCGGGACACCAACTGGGGCAGAACCCAGAAGGCTTACGATCTGCTGACGCTCGGCGAGGGCAGGAAAGAGAGAGACCCCTTCGAGGCGCTTGAGCGCGTCTACTCGGAGGACCCCGAGCTCACCGACTACTACGTTGAACCCATAGCGCTGACGGAGGGAGACGGGTCACCGGTGGCAACCGTAGACGACGGCGACGCCTTCATCTTCTGGAACTTCCGGAGCGATAGGGCGAGACAGATGACCTACGCGCTCACCAGGGATGAGTTCACAGAGTTCAGGCGCAGGAAGGTTCCCGACGTCTTCTTCGTCTGCATGAGCGTCTACGACCAGAACCTTGATCTCCCCGTGGCGTTCACGCAGAACCAGGTCACGAACAACCTTGGACAGGTGCTGAGCGCCGCCGGCCTCAGGCAGCTCAGGATAGCCGAGACCGAGAAGTACGCCCACGTGACCTTCTTCTTCAATAGCCAGATCGAGGAGCCCAACCCGGGGGAGGACAGGATACTGGTGCCCAGCCCCAAGGTGCCCAGCTACGAAGACCAGCCCGAGATGAGCGCCTACGAGATCACTGACAGGCTCGTCCCGGAGATCAAAGGTAACACATACGACTTCATACTCGTGAACTATGCCAACGGCGACCTGGTGGGACACTCCGCGAACCTCGAAGCCGGCGTCAAGGCTTGCGAGGTGGTGGACGAGTGCCTAGGCAGGGTGGTGGACGCTGGGCTCAGTGAAGGCTACACGGTCCTGGTCACAGGGGACCACGGAAACATAGAGACCATGTTCTACCCGGACGGGTCGCCAAACCCGAGCCACGGAGTCAACCCGGTGCCCTTCATACTCATAAACGGGGAACAAGAGCTTCAGGGCATCAAGCTCAGGGACGGCGAGGGGCTCAGCAGTATAGCCCCCACGATCCTCAAGCTCATGGATGTGCCCAAGCCCCCCGAGATGACCGGAGAAGCCCTGCTTTAAGCTGGTCAAGAGACGTAATTACATCTTGTGAGTCATCCTTAAACCGGCTTCAGCGTCCCACGTGGTTGAGGCCGATGATAACCTTAGAGGACGACGGCGCCGCAATGTTCCTAGACCTCG
>CAZBUI010000005.1:0-10001 GCA_964495055.1 uncultured Candidatus Bathyarchaeia archaeon
GTGGTTATCGCTACCCCGACGACCGGCTTATCCGTCGCTGTGGTGGGCTGCATGATGCTGTTTATGTGGTCTAAACCGTTGCCGTAAGGCGTTATGTCCTGCGTTGTTATGGGGCACACCCGGGGGGGGCGCCCCGTGACCGTTTCCATTGTGTCCAGCAGGCTGTCGCTAACCTTGAGAACCCAGCCCTCCTTGGCTGTAGGCGTGACGGCGAAGCCCCGGAAGTTGGCGACCCTGTTCCCCTTGGTGGTGTCTATGCTGAGCAGGGCGTCCATCTCCGGGTCGATCTCATGCCTGTTCATGGTGGCTATGTCCACGGGACTGCCCATGAAGGGCACCGGCTCGTGAGGCTGAGTAGGGGCGTCAGGACATATGTGGGTGGCCACAATAACGTCGCCGGACAGCCTGTCGCCTTTGGCTTGCATGTCGGCCAGCTTAAGCGCCACCGACAGGGCGGTCACAGCGCCGTCGGCGTCGGAAACGAGGCCGATGCGCTCTGGCCGGGCACCTACGCCGCCTAGGCGCCCCACCACCCCCAGCGTGGGGGCGTCTCCTCCCGAAGCCTTCCCCTCCTTCCCCGGGACCCTGACTTTTACGAAGTCTGTGGACCCCTTCGCTCCAAGGATGGTCTCTACCTCGATCTCGTCTAGCCCTCTTCCCCGTAGATACTGCTCCACAGCTTGGCCGTCTACAGTGGCGCTGTCCAGAAGCTCCATGATCTCGATGACTTGTTTCAGCATGGTATAAGCATGGCTGGACTCAATCTAAAAGGTTCTCGACGTTTAGCCGTGAGTAACAGTATTCTTATATCGGCTGTCTGCTTCGCCTGAACCCGTGGACGCGGCTCAAGAGTTCTCCGAGCTTGAGGAGATGGAGCTGAAGGAGCGCATAAAGATGCTTAAGGACCAGGAGAAGGCCCTGAGGAATGAGCGCCAGTTCCTCGAGTCCCGGCTCAGGAACCTGATCCTTGCGAAGTATGCTGAGTTGATGAAGAAGTACGGGGACAGACGCGATGAAAGGGGAGCAGGTGAAGAGCCCGGCTAGGGCCGCTCCGCCCTGATGATGAGGCTGAACCTGTCGTAGTCGTAGCGGTGGACCTTGACGCCGTTCGCCATCCCCTCAGTGTATGGCCCGGCGGTTCCTTCCCGGATGCTCACAGCCGCCTCGTGGCACTCTCTGATGAGCCTCTTCTCCACCCGAGGCTCGTTGTGGCTGGGCATGACCCAGTCGTAGTGGGGCAAAAGCTCCGACATCTTTGAGAAGCTGTCTATGAACTGGTCCAGGCTGGTGGTGGGAGAGTAGACGTATATCGGGGCCGGATAGAAGGTGTCGCCTGTCCAGAAGATACGGCTAGCCCGGTCAAGGATGCAAACACTGTCTGGGCTGTGACCCGGCGTGTGTATTATCTCGAGTTGTCTGCCGCCGAGGTCTACGATGTCGCCGTCTCTCAGCCACCGGGTGACGCTGAAGGGATGTATCCTCCAGCTGTCCCTGTCGAAACGGGGTGGGAACGGCTTCCAAACCATGTCGCCCTCAAGGTAGTGGCCCATCTGCTCTCTGGTTCTGCCCTTCTTCGCGTTCTCTCTGCTGAACTCCGAGTCGTATACCGCCACCTCGCTGAACTGGTGGTTTCCGCCGATGTGGTCGCCGTGGGTGTGGGTGTTGACCACCGCCACAGGCAGCTCTGTAATGCCATCCACGAGGGCCTTAATGTCGCTTATGCCGTTGCCCGTGTCAATGAGAGCCGCCCGTTCTCCGCCGAGGACCAGATAGCTGATGACCTCCTCGAACTGTCCGTCCTCGTATATCGCGTACACCGTATCCGTCAGCCTATAAACCGCAAACCAACCGTCGGGCTGATCCAGTTTCTCGTAACCACTCCAAGCCGGGCGCGGTAGCTTCTCGTACCACTTCTCAGGGACGATTATCTCTCCCTCCGTGTCGTCAGAGTAAGCCATTTCAGGACATCAGCGGGACCCGGCGAGATAAGCGTTATCACGGCTGAGGGACAGCGGTCAAGCTTACCCGGTCACAGAGACCATAAGCCTCGTCTCTTTTCCTCTTCACGTGGATGAGTGTCACCGTTATCCATCCCTCGCTGAACAGGTCAGGGGGGGCAGAGAAGATGTGCCTCGAAGCGATCGGTGCCTTGAAGGAGAGCGGATACTCCGTGGCCCTCTACACGCTGGATGAGCCCCAGTGGCCGCTCATCGAGGGCAACTGGGGGGATGCGTCGAGGCCCGACACGGAGTACTTTCTCCAAGAAGGGGCTTTGAATCCTTCAGGCTTGGTAAGCTGGATCAGGTGCTCAGTCCTCTACCTCTGGTTGCTCTACTATGCCCAGACCGGAGAATCTTTGACCTTCAACAACTACGGGGAGGTTTACCCCTTCATCAGCGACGTCTCGTACATACACAGCCGGCCATTGGCCTCCGTGGACGGCAACCCCTACAGAGTACCCCTATGGGAGATCACAGGCGAAGCCTACAGGTGGCTGCAGGATAAACTGCTTGAACGGCACCTATCGCCCGTCCTCGTCACTAACTCCGTCTACAACGCGCGCCACATCGGCGACGTGTTCGGATCGGAGCCGATGGTCATCCACCCCTCCATAGACCCCATACCCTACAGGTTCGAGCCCAAGAACGGGAAGGTTTTAACAGTCTGCAGGCTGACGCCCGAGAAGAACCTGCAGATAATAAACGAGGTGCTTCGGCACATCCGGGGAGTAAGGTTTAGCGTAGCCGGCCGCGCCACAGCTCAGTCCTCTGGGGTTATGTCCACGCTGCGCAACCGATACGTCGATCTGTACCCAAACCCTCGGCGAGAAGAGATCGTCGGCCTCATGAAGGAGTCGTCTGTCTATCTCTCCACGCAGCCCAACGAAGCTTTCGGAATGGCCGTGCTGGAGGCCATGAGCGCAGGCTGCGTCCCGGTGGTCTACCGGGACGGGGGACCTTGGCACGACATACTCAGAGCAGAGAGCGGCGAAGCCGGATATGGCTACACGACAAGCAAAGAAGCCGCCGAGTGTATAGCTGACGTGCTGTCAGACGACGGGCTGCGGGAACGTTTGAGAATGAACGCGGTTAGGCGTTCAAGGTATTTCACGAAAGAAAGGTTCCGCGACGGACTTCTCGGGATCTTTGAGAGGGCCGAGCACGCTAAGATGCAGGGAGGCCGACTGCTAGATGCCTACTATGCTTTGTCTAGACTGAGGGCCCGCTTTGATGGTATATGGTGTGAGCCAGATATTCAAAGATAGTAAATTTATTGATGCCCAAATTTATACGGAGGATTCGGATTAACCCATAAAATCCGGTTTAAGATGGGCCTTCCTTTATAAAGGCTTAAATACACTGACAAGCCGAGACGAGGTTAATCAATATCCTCTACGCTTTATTTCATTGAACATGAGATAAGAGGACATTTTCAGGAAGGTGCTGACATGAATTTTAGCTAAAAGCTATTATACATAGTTTTATTCCCACAGCATCGTAGATATGCACGGTGTATCCATGGAAGAAGCCCCCCATAGTACGGCTACCCAAGTGTTCGCCCTATACGGTAGATTTTTCAAACATGTTGCAGAGGAAATAGGCGTAGAGAGAACACTGGAACTCCAGGCGAAGGCTGGTAAGGAGGCAGGAGAGAAAGTGGGTACGTGGATGAAGGAGATAAAAGGCTTCGATAGCCTCGACGTGGAGACCTTTCTCCCGATGCTGAGGGAGATCAACGATCCCTTCGGCTACGAATCCACCTACGAGATCAAGCCAGGTAACGTGATACTCACTACGCACAGGTGTCCACTGTATCATGACTTTAAGATGTCTGGGCACGGCGATAACAGAAGCGGGTATCTTTGTGGATACCTTCTGCGGGCGTTCTTCAAAGGATTGAAGGAGGTTTACCCGAACATCGAGTTCGACCTCAACTTCAGGGAGGATGAAGAAGGAAGATGCATAGAGACCATCATAATTAACTAGGAAGCCTAGTTATATCGTCTCCACGCAGACATTTTATGAGAGATGCACCGAAAACCCGGGTAGCTGTGTCTAAACTAATAAAATTCCAATTTAAGCCGTCATATAACCTGTATTAAATAAAAAGGGTGTATGGTTAGAGAACGCTTTCTCCAACAGAGGTGAGAAGGTAGCTGTCGTCAGACATTTCCAGGAAACCTGCGCGTACAAGCTCCCTTAGTCCACTCCTTACCCGGAACAGCGGCTGCCCCGTGGCGTCGCTTATAGCTTTCGGGGTCGATGCCCCGCCCTTAACCGCCTCTAGGGTAGCCATACCGCTTGAAGTCGGCTTCCCATCGGGAGACACGCACGGCATCGCGATCACAGCTTCTTGAAGCAGAGGTACCAGTCTTTGCAGTCGTAGCCTTCCTTGACGCGTTCTTCCGCCTGCTCGGCTGTTCCAGGCGGCGGCACGACCACGGGGTCACCGGGCATCCAGTTAGCTGGAGTAGCCACCTTGTGCTTGTCTGTGGTCTGGAGTGCGTCGATGATTCTGAGGATCTCCTGCATGTTGCGTCCCGTGGTCAGCGGGTAGTAGAGTATGGTTCGTATGATTCCTTCCGGGTCTATGATGAAGACGGTTCTTACTGTCTCGGTCTTGCTCTGCGCTGGATGGATCATCCCGAAGAGGGTTGACACCTCCTTGTTCAGGTCGGCGATGATGGGGAACGTTATCTTGACGCCCATCTTCTCCTCCACGTTTCTGACCCACGCAATGTGGCTGGATGTGCTGTCTACGCTTAGTCCGAGGAGTTCTGTGTTGCGTTTCTGGAGCTCCGGGTATATCTCGGCGAAGGCCATGAACTCCGTTGTGCAGACTGGTGTGAAGTCGGCTGGGTGGCTGAACAGGATCAGCCAGCTTCCCTTGTAGTCGCTTAGTTTTAGGGTTCCCTGTGTGGTGGGTGCCTCGAATTCAGGTGCCTTTTCCCCGATGAGGGGCAGTTTAGGTGTATGTGTTTCTTCCATATAATTCACCTTTTTAGGCTGGGTTAAACTTCGGGAACCGCGAAAATAAAGGTTATTTAACACTCTTGTGCCGCTCGGATGTTCCTAATATTTACGGTTAGAGTCACCTTGGCATAAACAAAGCCGCATGCCAGGCTCATCTCACTCGCTGAAGGATGTTGACGTTGAAAAGAATGTGGTTTAAAAATAGTGTGCATCCGGGGAGGTTACTCTTCTTCGTCCCAGTCCTCGTCTTCGTCCCATTCTTCGTCTTCGTCGTATTCCTCGTCGTCGTCAAGGCAGTAGAGGCAGAGCTTCTCGTCGGGTTCTCCGCAGTCGGCGCAGAACTTTTCTCCGCACATCTTGCACTTGGTGACGTGGCCGACTTCCTCGCCACAGATCGCGCATATAGGCATCTTTACATCACTCCGTTTAGCCTTAACAGGCATATTCAGAGAAAATAGGTGGCAATTAACGGCTTCTTAAAATTAAACAGGGAAAAGAGGCGCCATTACTTCAGCCTTTTTGTATCTTACCTGTAATTTGTTTATATGTATGTGTCATCTTTAATTCAATATATGGAATTACGCCTATAGATTAAATATTAACAAGTAAAATTATCTGAGTTGATTTTTCCTTGAATTTGCTTGTTTAAATAGTCTATTTCAACGACCTCATCAGGTTTGGTGTGCTGAGGTCGATCCCCTCATCCGTAAAGGCTGTGCACGCCGCGTAACGGACCTTGGAGTCGAACTCTATTGTTCTCCTCGTGTCCTAGATGAAAGAGAACAACGTGTACTCCATCGCGAAGTTGCCCAAGTCCGTGACCCAGACGTAGGGTTCAGGCATCTCGGCTGGGCCCTCCACCAAGGAAACGGCGGCGAGGAGCACCTCATTAACGCGTTTCGGGTCAACTCTGTAGTCCATTGTCACGACGCGGCGGCGCCTTACGTAGTCGTAGACGCTCTGGGTTTCGATGACTGCGTCCAGCAGCATCTGGTTCGGAGCCGAGAGCACTTTGTTATCTAGGGTCCTCATTCTTGTGTAGATGAGGTCCACGTCTTCTACCTCGACGAATCTGTCCTAGAAGACGAGGCGGTCCCTGATCTTGAAGGGGCGGCTAACCATGATTATTATGCCTGCTGTGGTGTTTCCGTTGGTGTTCATGGGCGCGAACCCGATGATGGTGCCGCCCGCTAGCACCCATAGCCCCACGAAGAAGCCCACCCTTACGCCCAGGAGGTTGAAGACCACGACGAACCCTGTGAGGTAGGCAGTCCACTTGATCATTCTCTTGAGCAGGAAAGTCGAGTTGACATCAAGCAGGTCGTTCTTTCTTAGCCGAGTTATCTCGTGTGAAAGCACACGATAGACGATAACAAGAAGCTCAGCCTAAACATCGAGGTGATTGTCGAGGCCGCGTTTTCGTCTATCCAATCGAGAACGAACATGAAGTTGGCTAATGCCTCAGCGACCATCAATACATGACAGCGTTCGCAGGTTATATCGCTGTCCGGAACTCCACTGATCACATTTTGATCACTTTTTCCCAGATCGCCTATATCGGGTGATCACCCCAGGTATACTCGTGAAACAAGATGAGTGAACGTCGAAGAAGACACAACGACTTCGTTGAGAGCCCCGAGGACATCGCCGCGATACTGGACACGGTGAGCGACAAGATCCCCAAGATGATCAGGGGCATCATCGACTCGTTCTTCAGCCCAGAGGCGGCCCAGAACATGGCGAAGAGCATAGCCGAGTTCAGGAAGACCCTCATAGACAGCGGCATCCCAGAGGAGGAGGCCATGGCCATGACCCGCGAGTATATGGCCACGGTCACCAACTGGAAGGGCATGATGAAAGACGCCCGCATCGGGGCCCACTACAACGAGTACGAGGAGTAGACGGGTGACCCGGATGAGCCTGCGAGCCGCATGGAAAGCCTTCGGGCTCATGTTGAGGGTCCCAAGCTACGCCATCCAGTGGAGCAGAGGCTACAAGAGGGCGCGGAGCGAGTTCAGGCGGCAGCTGGTCGCCGACGGAGTCCCGCCCGAGGAAGCCAGAGAACTGGCAGACCTCTACCCCTTCAAGATGAGCGACATCGTCGAGGCCGCCAGGGAAGCCAACTAACCACCCCCTTTTCCGTTAAGTTTTTACGTATTGGTTCAGCGAAGTCTCTGATATGCCCAAGGGACCTAGACCCCCCTGTATAGGGATGTACGGCTTCGAGCCCGAGTGCGAGGAATGCGACTGGGCCGATGAATGCAAGAAGATGGATGAAAGCATAGAGTCAGCCGTAACCAGGAAGGGCACCCACGTGCGCCTCACGGGCAAGTACAAGGAGAAGAAGTACAAGCCCAGGACGTGGTAGCCACGTTCACCGGGGTCCCCGCTCAACTAATATTCATAAATTGATAAATCAAGGCTAAGGGATAATGTCCCCAACGTGGGAGAGGTGAAAACACATTGAAGTTCATAGGGGAGTTCGTCGATGAGCTGGACCGCAAGAGGGATCAGCTGAGCAGGCTCTTCGGGCTCGACGAGAAAGTTCAAGAGGAAGTTGAACTCCTCGGAGCCGAGCTTGAACGCAGATGGCGCCTTCTCCCGGAGCCCAAGAACGTATACGAGACGGAGTTCAGCGTGGACAGTAGCAGCGCCTACAGAAGCCTGTCCAACGGTCTGGACTTCCTCATCGTGCGGGCTCTGATGCTGGGCACGGGCGGCTACAGGAGACCCCTGCTCAGATTCGAGGCAGTGAAAGGGATAAGCGAGTACAGCGTCGCCAGCGACTTCGAGAGGGTGATGCGGGAGCTGCTGGAGGTTCAGATAGTGCTGGACAACATTGAGGACATACCTGACGACAGCGTGGTTCTCATAGACGGCAACCTCTACGGCCGGTACACTCACGCGTTGAGGGAGATCGGCTTAGCTGGCTGGCACCATCTACCCCTAGAGCTTCTCTACGCCATGTGGACGCTCTACGAGGAGTGCGCCGAGCGGGGCATCATGCTGGTGGGGGTGAGCAAGTTCAGCAAGACCAGGGCATTGACGAGCGCGTTACTCCCCGACAGAAGCCGCGAAACACGGTTTCTGGATGTGGAGCTACTGTACCGTAAGAAGACAGGTGAGACAGGCTACACAGAGCCGCTTATGCTAGGCGAGTACGGCGTCGATCCCCGCGTGAAGAACACGTATGGGGCCTCGGGAAGGATGAGGGAGAGGCTCTTCAGGGGTGTGCCCGAGCGGCTGTACGGGTTCGCGGAGGAGGTTCTGGAGAAGGTTCCCTCGTTCCCAGCCATCGTCATGTTCCACATCATACCCCGTGAGAACGCCCAGCCCATGAGGGTGGACGTCCCGGCCAGCCTCATCGGCCTCGACAAGAAAATAAGCGACGTCAGCCCCTTCGAGTTCGTGGACTGGAGGCATGCTGAAGGCGTCGCGAGGCAGATGGCCGCGGCGTTCGGCGGAAGGGACGTATACAACGCCCTACTATACATAGTGGACAAAGAGGTCAGGCTGAGCGCCAAGGCGGTGGACACGGTCTACAAATCGGTGCTCGGCAGCGAGCTGGGGGTCCATATAGAGTACGACAGGAGCACAAGGAGATTCACATATTGATCAATGGTAAGGCAGGGTACATAGTCGGAGAAACAGACACGGGCGGCTTCGCGTTCGTCAGCGACCTCGACCGCTACCCGCCGAAGCATGAGTACCTCGTCATCGAGGGGGTGAAGGAGCGGGAGGGCATAGGGTTCAAGCATGTGGACGTGCTCGCCCAGGTTAATAGGATAAGCAACAGGTCGGACGTCCTCGGCGACGCTTTGAGCCTGGAGGAGCTGGAGAGCATCATAAGCAGGTACACGGCCACCACCAAGGTGTTCGGCACAGCCAAGGTGCTGGGCTACATGGACAGCCGCGGCGAGGTGGTGATGCCTAGGAGCGCCGCCATACCCGGCACGGAGGTAAAGATCGCCCCATCGGATATGCTTGAGAGGTTCTTCACCAAGGACATCCGCCGAGGGGTGCCCATCGGGCACCTCATAACCCGGGACGAGGTCAGGGTGGCTCTGGACCCAAACGGTTTCAGGAAGCACGTTGCTGTCATCGCCCAGACCGGAGCCGGCAAGTCGTACCTCGTCGGCCTCATACTGGAGAAGCTTGTGCCCCTCGGCGCCACCGTCATCGTCCTGGACCCCAACAGCGACTACGTGATGATGAGAAAGACGCGGGACGGCGGGGCCACGGCCATAGCCAAAGACGTGGTAGTCTACAGGCCGCCCGGGCTCAAGGGGAGGAGGTACAGCGACCAGGATGTGGGCGGCGTCGAGCCCTACACCATCGACTTCAGCAACCTGAACGCCGGGGAGGTCTGCGACGTCGCAGGGATAAGCGGCAGGTGGGCCGTCATAAGGGAGGCGGTGGGCGAAGCCCTCGGCGGGCTCCAAGGCATCTACGGCCCCCAGCAGCTCATCGAGGCCCTGGAACGCATAGCGATGAACCCCGCCACCGACGCTAGGAAGGCCAAGGCAGCCATGAGCGCCACCACCTACATACGCAGGCTCCTCAGCTACAGGATATGGGGAAGCCAGGACATCCCGCTGGATGAGCTGGTTAAACCCAAACGCCTCAGCGTTATCGACTTGGCTGGCCTGCAGAGAAACGTCTCAGAGTACATAGTCCAGAAGACGCTGGACGACGTCTGGAGCCGAGCCGTCACCGGCAGCCTTGAGCACCCGGCGTTCATCGTGCTGGAGGAGGCCCACAACTTCGCCCCCGGCAGCGGGGCGGGGGGCCGCGGCGTAAGCAGCCTGGGCGTAATAGAGAGGATAGCGGCGGAAGGCCGAAAGTTCGGCATATTCCTGCTGGTGGTCACCCAGAGGCCCAACAAGATCAGCAGCAACGTTCTGAGCCAGTGCAACAGCCAGATAATCATGAGGCTCACCAACCCCGAGGACATGAGCGCTGTGCGGCGAAGCAGCGAGGGGCTCAGCGAGGACCTGTTCAACGACCTCCCCGGCCTCAATAAGGGGG
>CAZBUI010000005.1:10011-34514 GCA_964495055.1 uncultured Candidatus Bathyarchaeia archaeon
ATAGTCGGCGAACTCACCAAGGTGCCCACCATGGTCAAGGTCTCCGGCCGCACCAGCGGCGAGGGCGGAAGCGACATAGACCTAGATGAGGCCCTCAGGAACGCTCTGAAAGCTTACGAGCTTAGCGAGAAGATGAAGCCGGAAGAAGACGACGACGAGGAGTACAAGACGAGGTGGTAGCATGCCGGTGAAGGCGGTCATCACTGGGGACAACCACCTGAACCTCTACAACCAGAGGCTCGGGTCTCGGCTGGAAGAGAGGAGGCGCCGCCTGGGTCAGGCGTGGAGGGAGACCGTAGACTACGCCCTGGAGCACGAGGCAGACCTGTACATAAACACAGGCGACCTGTTCGACCAGATAACCCCGCGCAACCCTCCCCGCGCCAGCGTCGTCGAGGCGTACAGGGAGCTCAAGGACGCCGGCATGGAGTCTTTCATCATAGCGGGGAACCACGAGGCGCCCGGTAGCTCCAGAGACGGGGCGTCACCCCACGCAGTCATCAGGGAGGCTGGCCTCGCCACGGTCTTCGAGAACAGGAAAGAGTTCGGGCACCGCGTCCTCGACATCCGAGGCACAAAAGTATCCATCGCGGGGATGAGCTACGACAAGAACCTCCCCAACGGAGAAGACCCGTTGGTCGACAGGCGTGTGCCGGGAGGCGGCGACGTGAACATAGCCATGCTCCACTACAGCGTCGAGCGAATAGCGCCCCCCCTCTGGGAGGAGCCCGTCATCAAGGTGGAGAGCCTGCAGAGGAACAGCCACATTCACCTGTTCGCCATGGGGCACATCCACGCACACATCGACACCCGGGTAGGCGACAGCAGGATACTTTACCCCGGAGCCACGGAGCACTACAACTTCGGGGAGTGCGGCAAGCGGACGGGGTTCTGCGTCGCCGAGCTGTCCCCGGAGAATATTCAGGTTGAGTATATACAGACGGAGGCCCAGCCCATGAGCCAGGTGAAGGTCCACACCAGCACGATGGACCGCGACGACCCCACCGAGGCGATAATAAGGATGATCGACGCCGCCTCGAACCGAGACGGCCTGCTGCAACTTTTACTGGAGGGAGAGACGCCCTTCGAGCACTACACCCTCATCGACTTCCCCGCCGTCTTCGACCGGGGCAGCGGACAGAACTTCTACTTCGAGTACGTGGACCAGATCAGGCCGGTGGTGAAGGGAGTGGAGTTCACCCCCACGCAGGGACTCAACCCGAGAAAAGAGCTTGAATCAGTGGCTAAGAGGTTCAGGGAAGGCGCCGCCGATAGAGAGCGGGAACTATGGTCCAGGGCAGCCGAGTACGCGCTGAGCTACTACGAGAAACACAGGGGCGAGTGACGTGTTCAAGATAAGGTCGCTGAAGGTAGCCGGGTTCAAGCGCCTCGACCTTCCCGAGAGACAGGAGTTCCCCGACGGCAGGCTGCTGATACATGGACGCAACGAGAGCGGCAAGTCCACGGTCCTAGAGGCAATACACTATGCCCTCTACGGCAACCCGCTGCGCCCCACGAAGCGGGCCAGCAACGAAGACATAATCAACTACGGGCGCCGCGAAGCAGTCGTGGAGCTGGAGTTCAGCATCGACGACAGCGTGTACATGGTCCGCCGCGAAATCAGGAAACAGGGAGCCAACACCCACATCCTCAGCGAGAGGAGAGCCGACGGCGGCCTCAGCCGAGTCACTTCAGGAGCCCGAGACGTCAACGACCACATACTCGAGATTCTCCACGGCATCGACAGCGACGCTCTCCTCAACAGCTGCCTCGTAGAGCAGAAAGAGCTGGGAAAACTGGAGGCCTCTACAAAACAGGAACGCATCAAAGCCATGAGCAGCCTCCTAAACCTAGAGGCATTCGTGGACGCCCGGGACAGCCTGAGGAAGGACCGGCGCGAGCTCGAACTCACCCACAGCCAGACGGGGCTCAGGCTGCAGGAGGCGAAGAAGGCGGCGGCGGACTATGACGAGGCCGAGAAGAGGAAATGGGAAGCGGCGAACCGGCAACGCGAGATAGAGAAGGAGCAGAGCGTAGTCGCCGATAACCTCACCCGCCTGAACACGCTACTCGCGGCATTAACAGAGATGCGGGAACTCAAGACATTCATAGACGAGAACACGGCACGCCTTGAGGGACAGGAGGAAAAAAGAGAACAGATCAAGGCGAGCCTGGAGAGGGCGGAGAAGGCGGAGGCAGCCGTCAAAGAGTTAGAGAAGGAGCTGCCCGAGGCGGAGAAGAGACGCAGAGAGACGGAGAGGAAGATAGCTGTCCTAGAGGAGCTGCTGGAGCTCGAGAAAGAGAAAGCCGAGAAGAAGACCCAGGTAGATAAAGACGCCATCAGGGTGGAGGAGGCGTCGAGGGCCTTATCTGCGGCGGAGGAAGCGAAGAAAAGAGTCGAGGAGCTCAACGCTCAGTTGGAGGACTACCTGCCAGCCGAGGAAGCTCAGAGGCTGCTGACCGAGATATCTGGGGAGGCCCAGAGACTGGCTGACGCGAGGCGGCAGGCCGAGCAGGTTCATGGGCTGAAGGAAGAGACGGAGGCAAGGCTAGCCTCTCTGGAGGAAGCCAGGGCGAAGGTGGACAGCCTGGAACAGCGGCGAAGCGAACTGGGTGAAGCCAAGGAGAAGGCTCGAAGATACCAGCGATACGGCGTCATGATGATCATCGCCGGCTTCATCGGCGTGATGACCGGGTACATGGTTAACCAGCTACTGTACGCCCTTGGTTTCGTCGCCGTCGCCGGGGCCTACCTTTACTTCATGAACAACGTGCAGCGGATAGACGCCGATCTCGACGCGGTTCAAGCCGAGAGGGACACCATGCTCGGGGATATAGCGAGAATAACCGAGTACCAGAGCCAGATCGACGACATGAGGGAAAGCATGGCCAAGTCCGAGGCGAAGGTAAAGCTGGCAGAGTCGGGGCTCGTAGACGCGGTCAGGAAGCTGCCTGAAAAACCGAGGGACTACCAGTCGCTGGTAACCCTAGGAGACCCCTCGTCCATAGAGGCTTTGCGGGACGCCGTCCAGGAGGACATGCAGACCCTTACAAAGCTGAGGGCCGACGTGGAGAACTACGGCATCACGGCGGACACATACGAGGAGAGAAAGGCAAACCTGAGCGAGCTCGAGGCAACCATGAAGGCCCACCTCGACGCATTGAGCAGCCTCAGCCAGCGGATAGCTGAGAAACAGGAAGAGACGGGAGTCTCCACCGCCGCCGAGGCGGAGGTCAGACGCGAAAACGAGTTAGCCTCCAGAAAGGTGACCGAGCTGGAGACGAGGCTCGAGTCCAACAGGGAGACAGCGGCAAACATACCGGAGCTCAAGCGCAGCCTCGACGAAACCCTGGGAACCATAGAGAGGCTCAGCGCCGAGGCTCAACAAAACAGGGAAAAGGTTGACGAGCTGGAGAGGGAACACGGAGTAGCCCTGGAGCAGGAGCCGGAGATAGAGGCGGAGCACCAGAAGATGCTGCAGGAGTCGTCGAGGCTCGAACAAGACCACCTGGAGCGGGCCAGGGACATAGAGGAGGCCGAGGCGACCATGACACAGACACGTCAGCTGAAGGAGGAGTACCCTGAGCTGCAGGAGGCGAGCGCCGAGGAGAAGTTCAGGTTGGAGGCCATGCGCCGCGCCGTCAAGCTCCTCGACGCCACCAGGGACACCATAATGTCGGGCGTCAAGCAGAACGTCGAGAAGCACATGATGCAGTTTCTCCCAGCCCTCACCGACGACAGGTACAGCATGGCGCGGATAGACGAGGAGAGGTACGTCATAGAGGTCTACGACAGGGAGGCCAAGCACTGGCGCGGCAAAGGCGTGTTCAGCGGGGCCACCCAGGACCAGTTCAGCCTCGCCCTCCGCTTGGCCTTCGCCATCAGCACCATACCCTCCACCAGGGGCGCCCGCCCCGGGTTCATCTTCCTGGACGAGCCGCTGAGCGGCTTCGACGCCCAGAGGCGCACAGGCTTCATGACGTTGCTGAGGGAAGAGCTGAGCAGTTACTTCGACCAGATAATAGTCGTTAGCCACATAGAGGCGCTGAGCGGCGAGTTCCCGCACCACTGGCACCTGGACTCGGGGCGGCTCCTAGAAGCGTAGGTGCAGCGGCAGCCCCCTCTCCGTTCACGGGTTGACGCGGCGCAGCCTCGCATGCGCTTCTCCGCCCCGGTTTCCCGCGAGCGCCGAACGTTCGGACTTAGGTTGCTCCCTCCCGGGCCTAGCCAGGTTCGCCCGTCGAGTGCCCAGTAGCGGCCCTACGGCCGCACACGGAACAGCCGCCGGCCCCGCGGGGCAGGGCATCGACGAAGCGCGGTGCGTCTTACGCCGCGCGCCCCCGATCCCTTGGAAGGTTACTGACCCCTCTTATAGCCCGTTAGAGGCGTGGGGGCAGGGCTAGCTCCCCGGTCCTACCTACCGCTGCAACTATCACTCGCACAGGCATTGTAAAAACGTTGCGTGTGGGTGGCCCCTATATTGGGACGAACCCGAACTTTGCGAGACTCAGGCTTATATTCGAAAGGATAAGCAGTATGAAGCCGTAGGTGGCCAAGCTCTGAAGCCTAGCCCCGCCTTCAAGCCTCTCGGTGTAGGTGCGCCACATCTGGCCCCCGTCCAAGGGCCCGATGGGCAACATGTTCATCATGGCCAGGTTGATGCCCACGAAGTACACCCAGTTGAGGAACATTATCAGCTGCACGGGCATGGACCGCCCGAAGGCAATGAACAGAGGTATGGTGAGCAACCCAGTGGCGAGGTTGATCAGGCTCCCTATGGCGAATATCCTCATCTTGGACATGAGGCTCGCCTGCTCCATGGACTCCTCGTCGGGCTCAACGGCGCCGCCGAACGTTATGACGGCGAGCATCACCGCCGTGGACTTCACCTTGACGCCCTCCACATAGCACATTATGCCGTGGCCCAGCTCGTGGGTGAGTATTATGATGCCCGCGCCCAGGAGGAACCAGGGCATGCTGTCTACGCTGATGGTGACGCCGGGGATCAGCGGCTGCACAGGAGACGCCTGCTCGGGGGCGTAGAAGAAGCTCCACAGGTTCTTCACCAGCAGATAGGTGATGAAGCTCACCTGGCCCACGCTGGCGGCGACGCCGACGTTCCCGAGCACCCTCCAGAACCTAGGGTTTAGGTCAGCGATCCGTTTCACGAGGTCGTTCAGCCTCGTTGACTTGTAGAGCGCGTAATACGGCTCCAGGATCCAGCCCCTCTCATCCAGTTTGAGCCTCTTCGCCGCGAGGTAGAAGACGAGCCAAGCCACCAAGACCAGAGCCAGCGTCGCCGTGCTACTTGAACCCATGCAGCATATGAACCGATGCTTAACATATAAGGGGAGCGCCCGAGGGTCTATATGGAGAGGCCTTGGACGAGCTACGCGTAGAGTACACGAAGGAACACTGGCGCCTCTTACGGCGGCTGAGGGCCGAGGCGGCGGAGATGATGCAACCCCTCCACGAGGCTCACATAGAAGCCGTGGTCTACGGAAGCATTGCCAGAGGTGACGTAGACGAGAGCAGCGACGCAGACGTATGGATCCCCAGCCCGCCGTCGCCCACGTTCGTACAGGCGATCCTTGAGAGAAGCGGCGTCCATATAAGTCACAGAGAGATCATCCAGGCCACCCCCAGCTACGCCGCCAAGGCGTACCTCTACACCGAGCCCAACCGGGGCTACAGCCTCCCCCTCGTGAAGCTCAGGGCCAGCGAGGCCGAGTTCTACAGGTACGCCGGCTCCATCGGATACCGAGAGCTGGAGGCGGAGGCAAGGGTGCCTGGCGTGGACAAGAGGCTCATGCTGATAGAGCCGACGGACACTGGACACGTGGAGTCATCGATCCAGGGTAGGGAGGGCTACGTCGCCGGGCTCCTAGGAGTTGAGACAAGAATAGTTCAGGAGAGGGTACGCACCCTCGAGAGAAGAGAAAAGGTGGGCAGGACCGGGGTGTACATCAAACGAGTGCTGGCTGAGGACGAGGACTTTGGAGCCGTCTTCAGGCAACTGGCCGCGTCTAAGCCAGCGTTGCGCCGTAGAACCCGATAAAAGATGAGGAAAAAAAATGTTTAGTTAAGATCTTTGAAGGATTTCACGTTTAGGCCGCGGGGGATGCGCACTCCTTCGGCGACGCGCTCACCTATTAGGGTCTTAACATTCTTCTCGCTGGCGGTGTCTATGAGTCTCCCCGTGACGATGCCGTCGAAGAGCACGGTGTCCACGCCGTCGCTATTCTTAAGCTTGTCCACGAGGTCGCTTACGGGTATCCTGCCTGCCTGGCTTCCGTCTTCTTTAAGCAACGCCGCCTCTAGTGTGCCTCGTAGACCCTCCGCTATACTAGCCAGCTCGCTTGAGGCAACCACCTTATCTATTGCCTCCTTGTTGTCCAGAGCTTCCTTTATCTCGTCTGGGGTGAGTTCCTCGACCTCTTTGCCTCGCGGCGCTCGTGCCACGTACTTGGGCTTCGCGACCTGAAGCAGCTCCTGCAGTATGAGGTCCCCACCCCTGTCGCCGTCGAGGAAAGCGGTTATCTCCTTCTTCTTGGCCAGGTTCTTAATGGTGTTAGGCACCTTCACGCCCTCGAGGGCTATGACGCCTGTGACCCCGCTCTTTATCAGGTTGTTAACGTCTGCGCGGCCCTCGACGACGATTATCTCCTTGCTCCTGCTTATGTCGGGGGTGGCTGTCAGCCTCTCCCGCCCATAGTGGACGGCTTTCACCTTCCTGTCCTGTTTCTGCACCTCGTAGAGGAGCTTCTCGATCTCCTGGCCTTCCTGGACCACCCACTCCTTCATGAGCTCCTTGGCTCTGGAAACAATCTGGGCTCGTTTCTCGCTGCGGACGTCCGCGATGTGCTCTATCTTCAGCTTGGCGTCGCATGGACCTACCCTGTCAACGGTCTCCATGGCCGCCGCTATGATGGCGGTCTCAGCCCGATCCAGGCTGCTCGGGACCATGATTGTGCCCATGGTCTCGTCTTTAGCTGAGCTTAGCTCTATGTCGATCCTTCCGATCTTGCCTGACTTCTGCAGCTCCCTTAACTCGAAGTCTTTAGGGAAGAGGCCTTCGGTCTGGCCGAATATGGCGCCGATGACGTCGTGCCTCTCCACGACGCCTTCAACGGTGAACGTGGCTTTTATCACGTATTTCGCGCCAGGAAACTTTTCAGTGTCTTTCATTCATGATCATCTCTGTTCTCTATGCTCTAGTCACCCTTACCGCAGGGGCACCCGACGCCTATGCGGGGGGTTGCCCAGGGTGTGACAGAATCAAACCCTTCCATTCCGATGTGTTCGCAGGGGAACCGCATGCCTCGGGGCTCCCTGCAAGTGAGAGTGTACTTTGATGCAGGCGCCTTTTCTGACGCCCGAATACATTGGCGGCGTCTCCAGATAAAAAGGTTCCCGAAAGAAGTTAATATTATAAACCTATTTAAAACTAACAACGGAGGTACGGGGTTGGGATTAAAGGCCGCGATTAACGGTTTCGGCAGAACAGGGCGCCTCGCCTTCAGGGCAGCCATCGAGAAGGGTTCGCCAATTGACTTCGTGGCGGTAAACAGGGGCGACGCGGCGTCCGTGGGGCATCTCTTGAAGTACGACAGCGTACACGGGTGCGCACCGTTCAGCGTCGAGTGGGACCAAGAGAACATTTACATCGAAGGCAAACCCGTGAGGGTTCTCTACGAGAACGACGCCGAGAAGCTCCCCTGGAGAGAGCTGGGCGTGGAGCTCGTAATCGACGCCTCAAACCAGTACAGGAGCCGGGAGAAGGCTACGAAGCATCTCAAGGCGGGCGCCGAGAAGGTGCTGGTCGCGGCGCCAGGCAAGAACATGGACTGCACCATCGTGCTGGGAGTAAACGAGGACGTATACGACGGGGAGAGACACCACATAGTATCCAACGCCTCCTGCACCACGAACTGCCTGGCGACGGTGGCCAAGGTGCTCCATGAAGAGTATGGCATCGAGTCCGGTTTCATGTCGACCATCCACGCCTACACGAACTCCCAGATGATGTTGGACAAACACTCGTCGGATGGGAGGAGAGGACGCGCAGGCGCTCTCAGCATCATACCCACGACCACGGGGGCGTCCGAGGCCATAGGGGAGGTCATGCCCGAGTTGAAGGGAAAGCTGGACGGCATGGCGTTCAGAGTCCCGACGCCTGACGTCTCCATAGTTGATCTAGTGGTTAACCTAGAGAGACCGGCCGCCGTCGACGAGATCAACGCCTCGTTCAAGGCAGCATCCGAGGGGGCTATGAAGGGGATGATGGGCTACTCCGAGGAGCCCCTAGTGTCCGTCGACTACGTGCATAGCCCCTACTCCTCGGTGGTGGACTCCTTGGAGACCAGGGTCAACGGCCGCATGGCCAAAGTGCTGGCGTGGTACGACAACGAGTGGGGGTACAGCTGCAGGCTGGTAGAGGTCGCCGAGATGATGCTGCGGGTTACCGCGTAATGGTTAGCCGCCGCATCTTCTCCAGGTTCTCGGGCTTCTTCTCGAAGTACTCGGCCACGGGCTCCAGGAGCCTGATCATGGCCGCGGAGACCCCGTTCTTGAGGTCCAGCGGATGCAGCTCGCCCTTGGCGTAGGTCTGGGCCAGCTCCTCGAAGCTACTGAACTCAACGTCCCCGCCGTACTTCCTAGGCCGCTCCACTTTCAGCTTACCGAGGTGGGGGAAAACCACCATCCGCGCGTGGTCCAGCACAGGGTTGCCCTCCACGACCTTCTCGGGGCAGTACGCCGCCATGTACTTCTCCCTTATCTCCTCGGGGGTGTCGTTGACCCATATCGCGCCTTTCTCGACGCTCTTGCTCATCTTGTATTTAATGCTCCTGTCGATCCCCTCGTCCTCGTCGAAGCTGCCGCTTACGTCCGTGAGCTGGAGCCCCGGCAGTAGCGGATTGTGGAGGCAGACGGGGACCTTGAAGCCAAGCTTCGACGCGGCCTCCCGGGCCAGCATGTGGACCTTCCTCTGGTCCATGCCGGAGCACGCAGCGTCCAGGTCCATGTGGAAGATGTCGCTGGCCTGCATCGCAGGGTACAGCGTCCAAGCCGTCTCCACGTCCGTCGTTTCGGCGCTGCGGCCCATGATGGGCATGGCCCGGAGGGTCCGCCGCAGACTCGTGGCCTTCATGACTCGGACCACCTTCTCCCAGTACTCCTTGGAGTCCACGATGTCAGAAGCGTATAGGTACTCGACCCGGCCCTCAGGCAAGCCCAGGGCGGTGAAGCAGTCCTTGAAGTACTCGGCGGCCGTGGCAAGGTTCTCCATATCGCCGCCCATCTTGTTGTTTATCCAGCCGTGCCACTCGGCGAGGTAGATGATGAAGTGAAACCCAGCGTCCACATAGTCGTTCATCTTCCGCCCCACGATGAGGCCTGTCCCGGCGTGCATTATGCCGCTGGGCTCGAAGCCTACGTAGCCCCTTGGCTGGTCGTTCGTCTCAAGGAGGCAGCGGAGCTCGTCCTCGGTGATGATCTCCTGCAGGTTGCGTGCCACAAGCTCAAACCGGGTCTCAGTGTCCAAGGTGATTCGCCAACTATTTTTTACCCTCCGGGCATCTATTAAGGATATAGGACAGCCTCAGCTACCCCTCCCCGCCTCCTCCGGGAGCCTCCTTAGCTGACTCAGTACATACGCTCTAATCTCTTTGGGGGTCCGGCTGGGCGCCACGATCCTGCCGCCTCTGACGAGGGGCTTCAGCATGGGCTCCATATCTCCGCTGCACACCCCGCACCGGGGCTGCGGCGTAGCGGCTGGCGTAACCGTGTCTCTAAGACACTCCCTGCACCGCCAGACCTGTTTCTTGCCGCCGAGCTTACCCCTCTTGGCGTGGGGCAGCCCATCCACCTCCACGATGTCCATCGCGAAGTCCAGTGTAGGCGCCCCGCTGACCCAGGTCCCAACGCCGAAGGCGTCCGCCCCCGCCGCCGCCAGCTCCCTCACAGCATCCTCGTTGAGGCCCCCCGAGACGAATATCTTGACGCCCTCGTAGCCGCGGAGGTTAAGCTCCCACCGCACCTCCTTCACTATCTTGGGGAAGTTACCCCTCCTCGTGCTCGGGGTGTCGAGGCGCACCCCGTAAAGCCGTCTCCCCAGAGCCTCCGCCGCCATAATCGCCTCGGTCTTCTCGTCGTAGTAGGTGTCCACGAGGATTATACGGGGGCTCTCGGGCTCCACCACCTCGTCGTACGCCCTCCACGCCTCCACCTGGTCGCCGAAGGCTATCATGAGGGCGTGGGGCATGGTGCCCGTGGGCTCCAAGCCGCATGCCTCGGCCCCGATGATGCTGGAGACGCCGTCGAGGCCGCCGATGTAGGCGGCCCTGTCTATGGCTGGTGCCAAGGCGGGGTGGATGCGCCTGATGCCGAACGCGATCACGGGCTTTTCTACCGCCGCCAGCTTCACGTATGCCGCCCTGCTGGCCACCGCCGACTCCTGGCAAATGAAGCCCAGGAGAGGCGTCTCGTACTCGCAGAAGTCGTGGTACGTGCCCTCTATGGTGAGAACCGGGCATCTGAAGCCCCGGCTGTCCTCGCCACGGAAGAGGCTGCCCTCCGGCATACAGTGGACGTCCACGGGGAGCCCCTCGAAGAGCTGGGCCACCTCCTCGACGCCGCACAGCACCCCCCACCCGCGTCCATCCAAGGAGCCGATGGTCGCCTCCATTACTACGGCCACGTCGTCCTTGCCTTTCGCCTCCAGTATCTTCTTCGTCCGCTGGAAGTAGACGTCGGTGGTCCGCCCCGCCTTGATGTCCTCTGGGGAGGCGACGTGGAAGCTCATCTCGACGCCTCCAACACCCCAGACACCGCGGCCGAGTAGGTCAACTCGGCGCCGTACATGCGCTTCATATACGAGAGGCTGGCCTCCTGCTCCCCCGGCGTCAAAGCGTTCACACAGTCGGTGGGCACAATGACCCTGTACCCCCTATAGAAGGCGTCCGCGGCCGTGTGCTGGATGCAGATGTTGGTGAGCACACCCGTGAGCACCACCGCCTCCACCCCCAGCTCCCGGAGCAGCGCGTCCAGCCCCGTCGCGTAGAAGGCGCTGTACCTACGCTTATACAGCCGGTGGTCACCCATCCCCGGCTCTAGCTCAGGGACTATCTCGGCCTCGGGGCTGCCCGCCACGGCGTGGCTGCCCCAGACATCGAACTCACGGTCCACACCCTCCAGGTGGGCGTCCGTGACGTAGACCACCGGCGAGCCCCCGCGTCTGGCCGCCTCCACCAGCCTCACTATGCAAGGCAGCACGGCCTCAGCGTGGGCGCCCCCCAGCCTCCCCGTGACGAACTCCCCTATCATGTCAATTACCAGTAAAGCCGTCCTCAACTCTATCATATTGAGCTGGGGCGGGGTCTCGTATAACTCTTTGAGGTTGAGGCCGGGGTTCCCCTGTTCACTGCAGCAAACCCTCAGCCTCACAGAACCGGCGTCGCCGTACTCGGCCGAGCTCTCTCAAACTGCAGTGGTTGCGGGCCCCGCGCCTCCTCCGCCTGTACCACGTGTGGGTAACCCTCGGATCACAGCAACGCTCATCGAAGGCCGTCAACGTGGGTGCGTCGAAGTCGGCGGGCAAAAACAACTAGGAGACGCGGATATTAATCGTTACTGTTTCTGCGAGCCCGGGGCGGCCGCGGCCGTGATATGTGCCGGGTTGGGTTTCGCCCGCGATATGGTTTTTCTTCCAAGGCTTGCACGAATTATCCCGATTATATTTGACCCGAAATTTCGTCTAAGGGATGTGAAGTTGTTTCGTTTAAGGGTTTAGACAAAATTTTCATCCATCAGAACAGGTCTACCATAGCGCCGTAACACTCGGCCAACTCCCTCGCGGCGTTCGATGCCCTCTCGGGGCCCCTAAAGACGCTGTACTGGATCATATCGCCTCCCAGGGATCTCAGCATCTCTCGGAGGTAGTGGCAGAATCTTCCTACGGGCTGCTCGTCTCTGAAGCCGCAGCATACTATCCAGTCGGCCTCGCCCTGCCCTTCCTCCAGGCTCTCGGTGATCTTCTGGGCGATGCTCTTCCTGCCCATCCCGATAACGGCTGTGCCTTTATACAAAGATATTTCGACTGCACACATCCAAAAAAATCGGTGACAGAGAAAAAGGCTAGAGATATAATCTGAACCAGCGGAGGATGTGTCTTAGCCGCTCCTCGCGGTGCCTGGGCTTGCCGCTGCGGCTCAGCTCGTGGTTCTCGCCGGGGAAACGTATGAGCTCGGCGGGGACGCCGTTGAGCTTGAGGGCGGTGAACCACTGCTCGCCTTCGGCCATGGGGCACCTGTAGTCCTCCTCGCTGTGGATGATGAGGCAGGGCGTCTTCACGTCGCCGGCGTAATAGAGGGGGCTGTGCCGCATCTGCTCGACGAGGTCGTCGCCCCAGTAAGTCTTCCTGCCGCTGATGCTCTCGGGCTGCATGTACCCTATGTCGCTGACGCCGAACTTGCTGACCCAGTTGCAGATGCTTCGGCACGTCACCGCGGCCCTGTACCTGTCGGTGTGGCTGATTATCCAGTTGGTTGTGTAGCCGCCGTAGCTGCCGCCGGTGAGCCCGAGCCTGGTCTCGTCGATCCATGGGTATCGTCTCAGGGCCTCGTCGGTGAAGTCCATGAAGTCCTCGTAGTCCACCTCGCCGTAGTGCCCCATGACGGCTTGGGCGTATTCTTCTTCGTAGCCTGCCGAGCCCCGGGGGTTGGTGTAGATCACTGCGCAGCCTTCGGCGGCCAGAAGCTGGAATTCGTGAAATACGCCTTCGCCGTAGACGCCGCGTGGGCCTCCATGCATCTCCAGCACACAAGGATAGCTTTTTCCTTCTTCCCAGCCGACGGGTTTGATGATCCAGCCTTCCACCTCTCGGCCCAGCCGGTTGGTGAAGGTGAAGCACTCGGGCTCCACGAGCTCCAGGCTGTTGATTAGCCTGTCGTTGAACCTGGTGAGTCGTCTCTCCTCGCCGTCCAGCAGGTAGAGTTCGCAGGGCCGGGTGGCTGTCATGGCGTTGAACGCCATCTTGGCGCCGTCTCTGCTGACGGTGAAGCCGTCCACGACCCTGCCGGGGACGACTGTCTCGACGCCGCCGTCTTCCACGTTTACCCTGTATACGCTGCAGTGGGGCGTGTCCGCGGTGAGGAAGTAGATGTGTCTCCCGTCGCCGCTCCAGACTGCTCCCGGGTTGGGCGTGGAGACCCGTAGGTCGCTGCCGACCCCCATCCCGAGGCTCCTGTTGAATGCCTTCGTTAGGCACCTGGGTTCGCCGCCGCCCCTCGGCATCAAGTATAGTTCATAGTCCACGGCGAGCTCCTCGGGTCTGTCGTAGCCTATGTAGGCGATGTGTTCGCCGTCTGGGCTGTGGCTGAGGCTCTGTATGGCGCATTCGCCCCGGGTCAGCTTCATGGGTTCCCCGCCCTTCGACTGCACCGTGTAGATGTCGCGGACTCTGCTCGTGTCGGCGTCGGGCTCCATGCCTGCGATGAACGCGATCTCCCTGCCGTCTGGGCTCCACTCGGCGTACTCCACGTCGTACTCTCCGTCAGTGAGCTGCCTGGGCTTCCTCCCCTGTCTGACGGTGAACAGGTGGGTCCGTCTGCCTTCGAAGAACCCCGCGGCGTTCAGCTTGTACCTGATCCGTTTTACCACTTTGACGTCGGTGTCCTCGGGCTTCTCGTCCGTCCATACCCTGCTTGTGAAGAGCATGTCTCTGCCGTTGGGGGCCCACGCCGGGTTGCCTACCCCTTCCTCGGTCTCCGCGACGAGGGCTGCCTCGCCGCCCTCCAGCGGTATCGTGTAGAGCTGGGTCTTCTTGTCGGGCTCCCTGCCCCGGGACAGGAACAGCAGTCTGGAGCCGTCGGGGCTCCACTTGGGGGTAGTGTCGGCGCCCTGGCCGTATGTGAACTGGTAGAGGGTGCCTGTGTCGGTCTCCGCCATCCAGATGTGGCGATCGTATCTGTCCTTTTCATGGTTTACCGTGCTTAGCACGAACGCGACGTGTGAGCCGTCCGGGCTCATCTGGGGATCCGAGACGAACTTGATCCTCCGCAGGTCCTCGACCTTTATCCTACGCTTGGCCATGATGCATCAATGAAGAGGGGACTCAGTGGAGTTAAGGGTTTCAGGTGTCATCACCTAAAGATCGGAGGCGCGTAGATCGAGGCACGCCGCAAAGGACTGAGTTATTTTATGATGCGTGTGTCTGAGTATGCCGGTGAGTTAAGATTGGACTGGTCAGAGCGGTGCGCGTCTCAGCCGGCGTGGATGGTGGCCGACGCGATAAGGAGTGAAGCCACCAGCCGCGAGCCGACGCTGCACATCCTTGACCCCATCGCCGAGTGCGACCCCTGGATCAACTTGGTCTCCCTCGGGAGGACGTGGGCCGCCCGAGTTCTTGATCATGGAGGATTCAAGGTTCAGTATGAGAAAGACCTGGCGGCGGTTCTTCATGAACCACGACGCTTTCATTATGCCCGCGGGCTTCTCCGCCTTCCCCCACATCCACGGGGGCTCCATGGCTGAATGCACGCTGGAGACACCGGAGGGGCCTAGGAGGTATATGGGCCAGCTGTTCGGGATGTCCTTCAGCTCGCTGATGGGGCTGCCGTTGGGCGTGCAGATCATGGGCCTCCACCTAGAAGACGTGACACCAATACACGTTGCTGTGATAAGGCGGAGGCCGTGGGCGGATACATGAAGCCTGATGGGTTCGACCCCCAGCCGTAGCCGGCTAGCGTTTCAGCAACCAGCAGAGAAGCCCCTTCTGGGCGTATAATCTGTTCTCGGCCTGGTCTACCACGACGGACTGGGGGGAATCCATTACTTCGCTGGTGATCTCTAGGCCTCTGTGGGCGGGAAGGCAGTGCATGACTATGCAGTCTGGCTTGGCGTTCTTGACCAACATCGTGTTCACCTGGTAGGGTGGGAACACCTTCATGCGCCTCTGCTTCTCGTCCTCCATGCCTGCGCTGACCCATACGTCGGTGTAGATGACGTCGGCGCCGTTCACGCCCGTCGAGGGTTCGTGGACCACCTTGACGCTGCCTTTGTTGCCCTTGACCTTCTTGAGGAGCCGGGGGCTTGGGCTGTACTCTGGGAGGTCTGGGCAGACGACGGCCACGTTCATCCCCATGCTGGTGCACCCAATGATGGTGGAGGCCGCCGTGTTGCAGCCGCCGTCTCCCACGTAGGCTATCTTCAGGCCGCTGAGGTTGCCTTTCTTCTCCCTTATGGTGAGGAGGTCGGCCATGTTCTGGCAGGGGTGGTACTTCTCGGTCATGCCGTTGATGACGGGCACCGTCGCCGAGGCCCCGATCCTCTCCATGGCTTCCTGCTTGAGCACCCTGGCCATGATGCAGCTGCTGTACCTGCTGAGCACCGCGACGCCGTCCTCCAGGGTCTCGCTTCTGCTGAAACCGCCCTCGTCGACGCCGTAATAGATGGCGTGGCCGCCTAGCTGGCTCATCCCCGCCTCAAAGCTTATTCTGGTGCGCAGGGAGGGCAGCTCGAAGAGCATTATGAGGGTCTGGCCCTCCAGCGCGTGCAGGTATTTCTCGGGGCTCGACTTTATCTCGGCGGACAGGCTCAGCACCTCGCCGAGCTCTTCGCTGGATAGGTCGAAGTCGCTTAGGACGTGTTTCAAGCCATTCACCCATATCATTTCTAGAGTTGAGCTTAACGCCCCACGAGATTATATCGTTTACGGCATATGTGCCATATTTATGCGCCTTTATGTCATATTTGTTGCAATTAATCGTTTTTTTCTTCATGTGACTTAAACCATGCAACAGGTGGAAACGCTTCTGTTCAACACGTGCAAGAAAGATCAGGTTTCTATTTAAGGTACTTGTCGAACCACCTTAGGATGTGTCTGAGCCGCTCCTCGCGGTGCCTGGGCTTGCCGCTGCGGCTCAGCTCGTGGTTCTCCCCCGGGAACCGGACGAGCTCCGTGTCTACGCCCAGCTCCTTGAGGGCGACGAAGAACTCTTCTGCCTGCTGAATGGTGCACCTTAGGTCATTCTCGCTGTGTATGAGGAGTGTCGGCGTCTTGACGTTCTTGGCGTACCTGATGGGACTCTGGCCGAGGAGCTTGTCCTCGTCGCGCCACGGGTACCCCATGTTGCCGGACTCGCCGTGCCTGTAGCCGATGTCGCTGTATCCGTGGTGGCTGTGCCTGTTGCATGTGCTTCGGCACGCCACCGCTGCCTTGAACACGTCGGTCTGGGTTATGATCCAGTTGGTGAGGTAGCCGCCGTAGCTTCCGCCTGTGACGCCGAGCCTGTCTCCGTCTATGAAGGCGAAGCGTTCGACGGCGTCCATGGTGAAGTCCATGATGTCCCTGTAGTCTACGGTGCCGTGGCGTCCGTTCAGCGCTGCGCCGTATTCTTCGCCGTATCCGCCGCTGCCCCGGGGGTTGGTGTATATGACGCAGTACCCGGCCGAGGTGAGGAGCTGGAACTCCTGGTAGATGCCGTCGCCGTAGATGCCGAGGGGCCCGCCGTGGATCTCCAGTATGGTGGGATACTTCTCTCCGTCCGTGTACCCGACCGGCCGCATGACCCAGCCGTCTATATCGTCGCCCAGCTCGCTGACCCAAGTATAGTGCTCAGGCTCGACGATGCTGAGGCGCCGGAGGAGCCGGTCATTGAACCCGGTGGCCTTCCTCTTCCCCTCTGCGTCGCTTACCCATATCTCGCATGGGTGGGTCGCCTTCATGGCGTTGTAGACGAGCACCGACTCGTCACGTGAGAGGCTGAAGCCGTCCACGGACCGTCCCGAGGTGAGCCGGGTGACGTCTCCCGTCGCCTTGTCTACCTTGTAGACGTTGGCCGTGGGCACCTCGCTGGTGAGGAAGTATAGGGACTCGCCGTCCCTCGACCACACCGGCCCGGGGCTCGGCGTCGGGAAGCGGAGGTCGCTGCCGATCCCCCTGCCTATGCTTCTGTCGAAGCTGGCTGTTACGCTGCGGGGGGCTCCTCCCCTCGAGGGCATTACCCATATGTCGTCGTTGGTGGCTCCGCGGGCGTGGAAGTCGTTTCCGATGTACGCGATCTCTGCGCCGTCCGGGCTCCATGAGAGGGTGGCTATGCTGTGGGATGCCTCGGTGATACGTTTCATCTCGCCGCCTTTGGACGGCATCAGGTAGATGTGCCTCACGTGGCTCGTGTCGGCGTCTTCCTCCAAGTTGGTTACCACCGCGATCTGTTTGCCGTCCGGGCTCCACGCCGCGGCGTCTACATCAAACTCGCCCTCGGTGAGCTGCCTGGGCTTCCTGCCCGGCCTCACCGTGTGGAGGTGCGCCCTCTTCCCGGCGAACATGCCCACGCCGTTGAGCTTGTACCATATGCGTTTCACGACCACCACGTCTGTCTCGGGTTTCTCCGGCTCCCAGACGCGGCTCGTGAAAAGGATGTCCCTTCCGTTGGGCGCCCACAGGGGATTCATGACCCCGTTCTCCATGTCCGCGGCCAGCTGGGCCTCCCCTCCCTCAGCGTCGATGACGTAGAGCTGGTTCTTCTTCTCGGCCTCCCTGCCGCCTGAAAGGAAGAGCAGCCTGGAGCCGTCGGGGCTCCAGCGGGGGTTGCTGTCTTTCCCTGGGCCTGCCGTGAACTGCCTGTGCCTGCCTGTGGCGGTGTCCAGCATCCAGATATGCTTCACGTAGTCGTCCTTGTCTTGGTCAATCGTTGTGTGGACGAAGGCGGCTTTACACCCATCTGGGCTGACCTGGGGGTCTGAGACGAACACGAAGCTGTGTAGGTCCTCGATCTTGACTCTACGGGGCGTCATACACATTACATGGGGCTCGACTAAGTTAAGAATTCAGTTACAACTTCGAGGAAGGCTTGAGCCGGGTTTCGAGATGTTAGATAAAATGAACGTTTTTCCGTTTACGCTCGTAGAAGGCTCATCGATCGCACAAAGGACACAGGAACGATGCCTCTTAACTGAAAGCATACCGTTAACACAGATTTATGTTAAAAGAAGCCGATATCACTTGTTTAATATCTACTTTGATCGATTTTTCACCCTTGAAAAGTGGGGATAGATGGATTTTAATAATAATTCGACTAAAATCTCTGCCATGTCACTTGATGTTCCATCACCCGAGGATTATTTTGGTCACGTTATGGGCGCCGACAGGAAGCTTGTGCGCTGGGACCGCATCGTCGATTACTTCATGGAGCTCGACAAGTCTCCCATGGTCAAGGTCACGGAGCTGGGTAAGAGCACCGAAGGAAACCCGTTCATCGCCGCCTTCATCACGTCTGAGGACAACATGGGGCGGCTTGAGGAGATAAGGGAGAAGAGCTGGAAGCTGAGCCACCCCAAGGACGTCCCCGAGGAAGAAATAGAGAGGGCGATCTCGGAGGGCAAGGCCGTGGTCGCCATGACCATGAGCATCCACGCCACGGAGGTGGGGGGCACCCAGATGGCCCCCGAGCTGGCGTATGAGCTGGTCACCCTCCCCGAGAACAGGGAGATACTCGAGAACACGGTGCTCGTCATGGTGCCCTGCTTCAACCCGGATGGCCAGATCATGGTCACCGACTTCTACGAGAAGTATCTGGGGACGGAGTACGAGGGCTGCAGCCCACCGTGGCTCTACCACAAGTACACGGGCCACGACAACAACCGGGACGCCATCCACAACAAGATTGTGGAGAGCCAGATGGTGAGCCGGCTCCTCTACAAGGAGTGGTTCCCCCAGGCCTACATAGACTACCACCACATGGGCAGCTACGGGGCACGGTTCTACATAGCGCCTTTCGCGAACCCTATAGACGACAAGGTGAACCCTCTGGTCTGGACCGAGCAGGAGCTCTACGGCGGCCTCACCCACGTTCTGCTCGAGGAGGCGGGGAAGCACGGCGTCGAGTCTGCGGCCACGTACCCCGGCGAGTTCATGCCCACATTCAACTACGTGCCGTGCTGGCACAACGTCTGCGGGATGCTCACGGAGTCGGCGTCCGCCAAACTGGCCACCCCACTGTACATCCACTACCACCAGCTCCGGGGCAGCAGACGCGGACGGCCCGAGTACAGGGCGCAGATGGGGTTCCCCCACCCCTGGATGGGGGGCTGGTGGAGGCTGAGGGACATCGTAGAGCAGCAGAAGATAAGCGCCTACGGAACCCTTAAGGCGGCGGCGAGGTTCAGAGAGCTCATCCTCCGGAACATGTACAAAAAGGCCAGCGAGGTCATTAGAAAAGGGTTAGAGGAGCCACCTTACGCGTTCGTCATCGAGCCCGAGCAGCACGACGAGCTGGCCGCATACAAGCTTATGACGACCCTCATGGACATGGGGGTCGAGGTCAGCCGTAGCCAGCGGGAGTTCATCGCCGACGGCGTCAGCTACCCCAGGGGCACATACTTGGTCTTCGCGGGCCAGCACTGCAGGCCCTACATCGTGAGCCTCCTGAAGCGTACCTTCTACCACCTAGGGGCGTTCAGCAAGAACCCCGATGGCTCCCCCGTCGTCCCATACGACCTCTCAACGTACACCATCGCCGAGTTCAGCGGCGTCAGGATCCGCGAGGCCGAGAAGCCTTTCGACGGAAGCTTCGAGACGCTCACGAGCATCAGGTTCCCACGGGGCAGCGTTGAGAAGACGGCGGACAATGGCTGGCTCCTGGACGGCAGGGTCAACGACGGCTTCGAGGCCGTCAACAGGCTCCTGAGGAAGAAGGTCAAGGTGCACCGGCTCACCGAGCCCGTCTCGACGGCGGCAGGGGTCTTTCCCGCGGGTAGCTTCTACATCCCAAAAGCCGAGGGACTGCAGAGCGAGCTGGATAAGCAGAGCAAGAGGTGCCACGTGAGGTTTGAGGCAGCCCCGGCGGCCGTGAAGTCTAAGCCGGTGAAGATGCTTCGCATAGGCATGTACCAGAGGTACTGGGGGGGCAACGCGGACGAGGGCTGGACAAGGTTCCTGCTGGAGCAGTACAGGTTCAGGTACAAGACCCTGATGGACAGGGACATCCAGCGGGGGAGGCTGGCGAAGAGCTACGACGTCATAGTGCTGCCGTCAGACGCCACCGAGCTCATCATGGGCGAGGACATAGAGGAGTACTATGAGAAGCGTTGGGGGGGAGGCTTCACTATGCCCAACTACCCGCCCGAGTACAGGAGCGGCATAGGAGAGGAAGGCGTCGAGAAGCTAAAGGAGTTCATTGAGGAGGGCGGTACGCTGCTGTGCTTCGGAGAGTCCAGCAACTTCGCCATCGAGAAGCTGGGGCTCCCCGTCAAGAACGTTCTAAAGGACGTGAAGAACACCGACTTCGTTTGCCCAGGCAGCACGCTGCACGTGAACGTCAACGCCGGCCACCAGCTGGCGTGGGGCGTCCAAGACGACCTGATGATCGTGTTCCGCCACCACCCGGCCTTCGAGGTTAAACCCAAGGTGAACAACGAGGACTACGCCGTGGTTCTAAGCTACCCGGATAAGCACATCATGGAGAGCGGGTGGCTCACAGGCGAGGAGCACCTGAGCCGAAAGGCGGCCATGGTGGAAGCGAAGCTGGGTAAGGGGCGGGTGGTGCTCTACGGTTTCCAGCCCCAGATGAGGGCCCAGCCCGAGGCCACGTTCAAGCTACTCTTCAACGCCTTGCTGGGGTAGCGGTTTTTATCGCTTCCCCTCCGTTTTTTCCCGTGTTTTTATACAGAAACGCTTGATCGAAGACGTTTTATAGAGCACCCGTGTAGCTACTAGGATTCGTGATCAAAAATGGGAGTTGAAAAGTTCGCGAAGAAAGAGGTCGCAGCCCTCATGAAGGCTAGCGGCAGCCTCACCCGCGCCGCCGTAGGGCCAATTGAAGGGTTGATCAACCTAGGGGCGGGGGACCCCGACTTCAACCAGCCCGAGTTCATCAACAAGGCCGTCTACGAGGCCATGAAGGAGGGCCACACCCACTACAGCTTCGGCGGGGAGCCCGAGTTCAAGGAGGCCATCGCCGAGTACTATAAAAAGTACGGCGTCTCCGTGGACCCCAAGACCCAAGTGCTGATAACCAGCGGAGGTAGCCAGGCCATCTTCCAAGCCTTCGGGGCCATCCTCAACCCAAGCGACGAGATCCTCATAATGGACCCCGCCTACCAAGGCTACAACGCGCCCGCGGCCTACTTCGGAGCCAACATGACCCGCGCCAATCAGACGAAGGACAAGAACGGCATCTTCAGGCCCAACTTCAGCAACATCGAGAACGCCATCACGCCCAAGACGAAGGCCCTGCTCTTCTGCAACCCCGACAACCCGACGGGCACCGTCTGGACCCAGAAGGAGCTGGAGAAGCTCGCGGAGATCGCCGTGAAGAAGGACATCGTTATCCTCGCCGACGAGATCTACACCGAGTTCGTGTGGAACGACAAACACAAGACCATCATAGACCTCCCCGGCATGTGGGAGCGGACCATGGTGCTCATGAGCTTCAGCAAGACCTTCGCCTGGACGGGCTGCCGAGCCGGCTACATAATCGCAGGCCCCGAGCTCATGAAGGCGATAAACGCGGTGCCTGTGGGCATCTGCAGCATGCCCGTTCCATTCCAGAAGGCAGCCGTGGCGGCGCTTGACAAGGGGTGGGACTTCGTGGCCGAGATGAGGGGTGAGTACAAGAAGAGGATCGACTTCATGGTGAAGAGGCTGAACGAGATAGAGGGCGTAAGCTGCCCGATGCCGGAGGGCGCGTTCTACCTGTTCCCCGACGTAAGCAGCTTCGGCGTGCCCAGCATGAAGTTCTCCATGGACTTCTTCCAGCAGAAGAAGGTCAGGACCGCGCCGGGTACCCAGTACGGGGAGAACGGGGAAGGCCACATCAGGTTCGCCTTGGTTAAGCCGGTGGACGAGCTCGCCGAGGTCTGCGACAGGTTCGAGGACTACGTCAAGAACCTGTCTACGTAGGCGTCTTCGACGGCCTCCTAAAACCATCCTTTTTTCGTTTTGCTAGAATTCCAAAGTTTGTACGCTTGGAAAATTTTTTTCTGGTTACATGGAATAAGCGTTTTCTGGGGTGCGTTTCTACGGTCGGTGGACGATACTTTTGTATATGATTGGGTCATAAAGAGGCGTTTCTGGGGCCTCTTTCGGTGGAAGGGGCTTGGGTTCGCGTTATCTCGCCTCCCCTCCCCCATGAATAGAGGTTTCTGAGGCGGCCTGGCGATTTGATTTTTCTTGGTTACATGGGGTTTATGTTTTCCCAACTGGTTTTGTGGCGGGTTAATTGATGTAAACTTTCGGTTACATGGGGTCTTGTGTTTGTTTGGGGTGTTCCCACGTAGTTGACTACCTCAGCAAAAGCTTGTTTTTTTATGGCGGTTAGGCTGTTTACTCTGTTTCGATCTTCTCGTCTTCGAGTCGCTCTAAGAGCCAGTCTATGTTCTCTTCCTTCTCCAAGACCCAGATGTACTGTTCAACGTCGTGAGGGAGGAAGGGAACCAGCGGCCCTAGAAAGAAGCGGCCCGCCATCCCGCCCAGCCTGCTCATGTTCCTAAAGGAACTAAAAACAAGGATCGCCGCCGTCTCGACTCCCCGGTCTTTTATGAACTTGAGGATCTTCTCCCGAGCCTCCTGCTCCTGCTCGGGGGTCACCTCCCTGAAGACCGGGAACACGTTTAGAGGTCACCTTTCTCCGCTTTCTTAAACGCGTCCTCTATTACTGTCAAGGCGTTCTCCAGCTGAGCCTCTGTGCTCACCAGCGGAGGCGCGACCCTTAGAGCGCCTATGCCCCGGTACCCCATCTCGATTATGTAGACGCCGTTGCGGTAGCATTCGACTGCAATCTTTCCCGCCAACTCCTTTGAAGAGATCTCTACGCCTATCAGCGAGGCGATGCCTCTGGTTTCAACCACGCACTCGTATTTCTCCTCCGCCTCCTTCAGGCGGCTCATCATGAGGCTCCCGTTGGCTCTGGATTTAGCCGCCAGTTTCTCGGACTTGATCACGTCGATGTGAGCCAGTGTGGCGGCGAGACCCAGAGGCTGCCGACCCATGGTGTGGCCATGATAGAAGCCTCCGCTCCTATCCAGGAGGCTCTGCTTGGCGACAGCCCCCGCCATGGCGACTGCGCCGCCGGCCATGGCCTTGCCGAGGACGACGATGTCCGGCGTGACCTCGTAGTTCTCGGTGCAGAACCATTCACCCGTTCTGGCGAAGCCTGTCTGGACCTCCTCTGATATGAACAAGATATCGTTCTTCTGGGCAAGCTTGTCGAGTTTCTTTACGAAGCTCTTCGAGGGAACGAGCCATCCAGCGTCGCCTGCAACAGGCTCGAACAGTACGGCCGCGACCTCCTCGGGCGGCATGTATGTCTCCAACGCCTGCTCTATGAGCCCGATGATTATGTCGTCTACGTCTCCTCTATCCAGCTTCCCGAAGGGGGGGTGAAGGTAGTCTGGGTAGGGGAAGTAGAATATGTCGTTGAGGCGGCCGAATCCCTTGACCATCGAGGGCACGTAGCTGCTGACGCTTAGAGCCCCATAGGTGGTGCCGTGGTAGGCTCCCGCGAAACAGATCATTCCCATCCTGCCCGTGACCTTCCTAGCCATCTTTATGGCCGCGTCGTTGGCCGCCGATCCGCTTATGGCGTAGGTAGCGCGTAGGCTCCCGCTACCTTTCAGAGGAACCACGGCGTCCAGGCTCTTCTCGAGGTTGTAGAGGTCTTCAACGCCGCAGTGGGTGACCTTGTCCGCCTGAGCCTTGAGGGCTTTCATGATCGTGGGGTGTCTGTGCCCCGCGTTCACAGTGCACCTACCAGATATGAAGTCGTAGAGTATGTTGTCGTCCAGATCCTGTATCCAGACCCCTTCGGCGTATTTGGCGACGGGGTACGGCGCTTCTCTCTCGTACCCTATTTTCTTCAATAGTTTTTTTACCTTTTTCCCTGGGGGTGGATCGTTGATGACTGGTTTCTCATAATCCCATAACTTTTGAACCATATCGATCTAATAGTGTTGTGCTACCATGAATATATGTTTTAAAAAAAAAGGAGAATAGATTTCGCTATGCTGCTCCGAGTAAGGGCCATATGAACTCGTTTAGTATGTACATCAGCCGTCCGATCATCTGAGTCAGGTACCAGACCAGCTCGCCGGAGAAGTTGGCTCCGAGGCTTATCATGAGGAAAACTCGCCCGATCTTCACGCTGGTGCCCATCGCCCCCGTGTGTTCCTTCGTGAATATGAAGAAGCTGAAGGCCGTGACTACACCTATGAAGATGATTATCCCGTTGAAGCCCGTGAATGCGTCCAGTATCGTCTGTTTTATTTGGTCGATAATCTGTCCTCTCAGTGTTCCTGCTATCATTACCCCTGTGCCGACTCCAACAAGAGCGCTTGTGGGGTACTTGGCGAGCCAAGATAGGTCGCTGCTAAGCCTAGTGTACGTTAGCAGGCCAAGTATTAAAGGCAGTATGAAGAGCATGTTTCCAGCCATTATTGGTTTAATGGCATTGGTATGGACTGACTGGAAGTTCATGAAGGTGTAGTGTGCGACGCTGGCGCCCAT
>CAZBUI010000006.1:0-29964 GCA_964495055.1 uncultured Candidatus Bathyarchaeia archaeon
GAGGTTCACGCCGAGCACCCCGGCCTGCACCTTCTTGACGCGGTTATAGGCGCCGATGATGGTCGAGGGCACGCCTTGGTTCAGCAGACCGAAGACGGCCCCAACCTCGAGCACGTCATACATCTTCCCGCTGAGGGACTCAGATGTCCTCGCCACCACGTCGCTCAGCGGCGTCATCACCCCGGACTCGAAGACGCCGTATATGCCCTTCGAGAGGGTGATTAGGCCGTCCACGAAGACCAGGTAGAACGCGGGGTTCATGTACCACCTGTTCCACAGGAACTTGTGGATGTTCTTCCTGACTTCGCTGGCCTGGACCCACGCCCACGAGTCCCAGCTGCGTGTCCAGTAGAAGTTGTAGCCCAAGTAGCCTCCCACCGCCAGCGCCGCGGCGCTGAGGGCGGCGCCCACCAGCTTGGTTGACCCCGAGATGTGGGGCACGTGGAGGTGCTCGGCCACCTCGTGGGGCAGCAAGCTCTCTATGGCGTGGTGCATCTGCTCCTCTATGAACACCTCGGGGCTGAGGCTGGGGCTGACCAGCCCCACGAGGCCGAGGAGCCCGATGACGCAGAACAGCGCCACGAGCACCGCGATGGGTGCCCACATGATGGACGGCGCCTCGTGCAGGTGGTGGCCGTGGCTCTCAAGCTCGTGGATGTACTCGCTCTCCTTGTGCATGAACGTCCTGCTTATGTACCTGATGCTGTAGGCGAAGGTCATGGCCGCGCTTATGACGCCCACCGCCAGCAACACCATGGCGAGGGGTGTCCCCGCCACGAGCGCCGAGAGGAAGACGGCGTCCTTGCTCCAGAACCCGCTGAACGGCGGGATGCCGGAGAGGCTGAGGGTAGCCAGCCCCATGAGCAGGAAGGTCTTGGGCATGTGCTTCTTCAGCCCGCCCATGTTGAACGTGTATATGCTCTCCACTGCGTGGATCACCGAGCCCGCGCAGAGGAACAGCGCCCCCTTGAACAGGGCGTGGCTCGCCAAGTGGAACACGCCGGCGGTGAGGCCGGCGATGTACGCCTCCTCGCTGAACCCGCTGAGGCCGAGGCCCAGCATCATGTAGCCTATCTGGCTGACCGTGGAGTAAGCGAGTATCTTCTTCAGCTCCACCGAGACCAGTGCCTGGCTCGCCGCCAGGAAGCACGTGAACGCCCCCACCAGCGCTATGGCCGTGAAGTACACCTTGGCCGCCGGCAGGTGCAGCACGTATGCGCCTATGTAGAAGACCGGGCTCATACGTGCGACGAGGTAGACCCCCGCCTTGACCATGGTGGCGGCGTGGATGAGGGCCGACACCGATGTGGGGCCCGCCATGGCCTCGGGCAACCACTCGTGGAGCGGGAACTGGGCCGACTTGCCTATGGGGCCGCCGAGGAAGAATAGGGCCGTCAGCGGTATGAGGCCCTTCACGGCACCCATCTGGGCGAGCCACTCGGGCGCCGTGTTAATGAGCTCGTGGTAGTTGAGGGTCCCGGCGAAGTAGTAGATTATGAACACCGAGGCGATGATGAATACGTCGCCTATGCCGGTCACCACGAACGCCTTCATGCCGCAGTGGCTGGGCGGGAACATCTTGGTGGGCGGCGGCCCGCCGAGCCAGCGCTCCTTGGCGTCGCGGTAGTAGTAGCCGATGAGACCGTAGCTGCATAGCCCCACGCCCTCCCAGCCTATGAGGGTCTGGAGGAGGTTGTCGGAGAGCACCAGCAGCAACATATTTCCTATGAAGTACAGGAAGAAGAACCAGAACCTGTCCATGTTGGGGTCCCCGTGCATGTACCCGACGGAGTACACCACTATAAGGAAGCTGATGAAGGCCACCACGTTGCAGATGATTATGCTCAGCGGGTCCACCAGCACCCCTATCTCGAGGGGGGCCCCGTTGGGAAACGTGAACCAGGTCAGCAGCTTGATGTCGCCATAGGTGTGGCCGGACATCAGCGACGGTATCATGGACGCCGCCGCGACGGATGCCAGCGCCGCGAAGAAGACGGCGCCGTAGTCTCTGAGCTTGTGGTCGATCTTCCCTAGAACCGGCATCAGCACAGCCCCGAGGACTGGGATCATCCATGACAGCCAGGGCCAAGGATAGTCCATGATTATCTCCACGGGATTCATGACATGATCACTCCTATGTACATACTTAAGTTGTCAACAAGGGCCTCGGAGGCCTTAGACGCCAGGTCCACCACCGGGCTCGGGAAGACCCCGAATACTATGATGAGGACGGCCATAACGAGGGTCACGCCCACCATCAGGTAGGGGGCCTCTTTGGCCGTCAGACCCTCCTCGACCTCCCCGGAGAGGAGGACCATTATGACCCTCAGGTAGTAGGCCATGCTGAGGGCGCTGTTGAGGACGCCCAGTATCACCAGCAGGAGCATGTCTGCGCCCAGGGCCGAGTTGAATAATATGAACTTGCTTACGAAGCCGTTGGTGCCTGGGACGCCGCCGAGGCCCAGGAAAGATACTATGACCGCCAGGGTCGTTAAAGGCATGGCTTTCCCGACGCCGTTCAGCCTTTCGATGTCCCGGGTCCCTGTCTCGTGCACTATGGAGCCCACGGATAGGAAGGCCAGCCCCTTCATGAGGGAGTGGTTGAGGACGTGCAGCAGGGTCCCCATCACGCCGTAGGATAGGCCGGTGGAGACGCCGATGAGCATGTACCCCATCTGGGCTATGCTGGAGTACGCCAGCATGCGCTTGACGTCGCCCTGCCGCAGGGCAAGCATGTTTCCCAGAGTCATGGTGAGGGCGGCGAACACCGCTATGGTTGCCTTGAAGAACCCGGGCTCATAGAGTAGGAAGACCACTCGGGTGAGCGCGTATAGCCCAGTCTCGATGAGTATCCCCGACAGCATGGCGCTGATGGGGCTCGGCGCCTCGGGGTGGGCGTCGGGGAGCCACGTGTGCATGGGGACTATGGCACTTTTCACGCCGAAGCCCACGACGAACAGCGCGAATATAATGTAGTACCAGAGGTTGATGGGCTGGCCGCGTATCACGGTCGATATCTGGGCGAAGTTCAGAGTGCCCGTGATGCCATACACGAGCGCCATGCCGAAGAAAAGCACCGTGGAGCCCACTGAGCCCATGACCATGTACTTGAACCCGGCCTCGATGGGGCCCCACAGGTCGTTCCTGAAGCTGACCAGTGCATAGCTGGCTATCCCCATCATCTCCCAGAAGATGAACAGCGTGAAGAAGTCGCCCGCGAACGCCACGCCGACCATGCCGACGACGAGCGCAGATAACAGAGTATAGTACTCGGTGAGCCTCGTGTCGTGCTCCATGTAGTTGTAGCTGTACACGGTGGCGAAGAAGCCCAGGATCGTCGCCGAGAAGGCCATGAATATCCCCATCATGTCTATCTCGAAGCTCGCGCCCAGAGGCGGGGCGCCGCCCAAAAAGTACACGAGGATCTCCTCGGGGGCGGCCTGAAGGGCGCTGTAGAGCGTCCACGTGAAGGCGACACCCAGGGCGCTCACGACCACGGCGGCCACGTCTCTCAGTTTGGGCTGCCCGGCCCGCTCCGCGAGGATGCCCACCAGAACCACCAGCATAGGTGTGAACAGGTAGTACATGGAGACGGGTATCACCATCTCAACCTCCTGAGCTCACGGGAGTCGACGGTCTTGAATTGGGCGTAAGCGTTGACGATGAGCGCCAAGCCCACTGCGATCACGCATCCACCGGTCACTATCGACATGAAGACGATGGACTGCCCGACGGGGTCAACCACCCCCAATGCGGTGTGCTGAGAAGCGAAATATATGAACGCGAAGTTGCCGGAGTTGAGGATCATCTCTATTCCCAGGAGGATTCGTATCATGTTCGATCTGCTTACACAATACAAGCCTATGACGAACAACGCGAAAGCCGAGCCAAGCCAGATAGCTGCATCCATTTTATTTCTTCATCTCCTTTCTGAGGAGTGCTAGACAGCAGATCGCTGTCGTGAACAGGACCAGAGTCTGGAACACGAGGTCCATGCCTCTGAAGTCCCATAGGAATCCGCTCATCTCGCCCCCGATGCTCGACCCCGGCTTTAACGGGATCATCTTGCTGTGAACCAAGCTTGAGCCGGGGAAGGGTTCACTGGCCAGGATGTAAAGGAATGCCCCGAGGAGGGCTAAGCTGAAGACGACCCCAGCTATGAGACTGGTTTTGCTGTCACTCATTGGCTTCACTCCTCACGAACATTATTACAGAGACGAAGAGCACGACCACGGCTCCGCCATATATGAGCATCTGGAAGAGTCCCACATATGGCGCGTAGAGTGTCCAGTATATCCCTCCAAGACACACGGCCATTCCGCCCAGGCTAAGAGCGGCGAATAGGATGTTATTCATTCCAGCAACCATGAGAGCGAAGACCAGGGTTGCAACGATGAGAACAATCTGAACTACTGTCGACGCCACATACAACTCCCCTAAACGTGAATTGCTAACGTATCATCTTCATCACTATAAAAATTTCTCTGCCTAGACGCGGCACATCGCCTTTGGAAAATAAATTAAAACTAGCGCGGAGAGGGAAAATAATTACAATGAGCATATGTAAAGGCTTGAAATATCCACTTGATCCAAAATTTATGGATAATCTTATCCGTCGTAAATCTTTATATGCTCCAATTAAACGCTATGTTGAGGGACCAAGGTTTGCTGGTAGGTCTAAGCGGTTTTACTATGATAATGGGTATAGCAATCCTCGTGGGCATCATCATATTCGCCTTTGGCAACGAGCTTGCGTTGAAGAGCCCCGACACCGAGGGAAAGCTGGCCCCATACGCCTGTGGAGAACCCATTCCCCCCCAGAAGGTTAGGCTTAACGTGGAGAACTTTTTCATCTACGCTGTTTACTTCATGATATTCGACGTGCTGGGCTTCGTGTTGGCCACGACGATAGGAAGGCCCGTAAACATGTTGCTGCCTATCTTCTATGCAGGTGTCTCCCTGATCTCCATAATTGCACTCACCGCCACGTGGAGGACAATAGAGTGAGCATAGCGACGTGGGCCAGGACCCACTCTCCGTGGCTCATACACTTCAATGCTGGCGCATGCAACGCCTGCGACATAGAAGTAGTTGCCGCGCTAACGCCGAGGTTCGACATTGAACGCTTTGGTGCCTTACTCAAAGGCTCTCCAAGGCACGCAGACGTTATGGTTGTCTCCGGGAGCGTGCCAAGAAAGATCAGGGACAGGCTGAAGAGGATCTATGAGCAGATGCCTGACCCGAAGTTTGTGGTAGCCGTGGGGTCCTGCGCCATGAGCGGCGGCGTATTCCAGGACTGCTACAACGTCATGGAGGGTGTTGACAAGATCATACCCGTCGATGCATACGTCCCGGGCTGCCCGCCAAAGCCTGAGGCCATCCTAGACGGCGTCGTGAAGCTCCTGGTGAGCGCGGGGTACTGAGGTGAAGACATGTCATTGGAAGAGCATGCTAAAGTCGTCGAAGACCTGGTGAAGGAGTTTGGGGACGAAAACGTCTACAACACCAAAGTCCCTAGGGTTTACAGGGCGTTCGCTCATGTGAACAGGGAAAAGTTCCGTGAGGTCGTGGAGTACCTGAAAGAGAAGCATGGATTCACCCACATCACAACGATAAGCGGCGTAGACATGGGTGATAGCTATGAGATAGTCTACCACCTACGCGGCGATGGCTTCAGCTTCAGCCTGAAGGTCCCGGTCCCCAAGGACGACCCCAAAGTCCCCAGCATAGTAGACATCCTCAACGGCGCCGTCCTCTACGAGAGGGAGGTGAACGACCTTCTTGGCGTGTTCCCGGAGGGACACCCGGACCCCAAGAGGTTGATACTGGCTTACGACTGGCCGGAGGATGTGCACCCGCTGCGCAAGGAATGGGACATACAGAAGATACGAGAGAGGGTTGATGGAAAGAGATGGGGGAAAGACGTTGAGTAATAGAGAGTTCGTGATACCGGTGGGGCCGCAGCACCCCGCGCTCAAGGAGCCTGAGAGCTTCCTCTTCACTGTGGACGGCGAGGTGGTCGTTGACGTGGAGCCCAGGATAGGCTACAACCACCGGGGCATCGAGAAGGCCATGGAGAGCCGCAACTACATCCAGAACCTGTACATAACGGAGCGTGTCTGCGGCATCTGCAGCAACGCCCACCAGACAGCCTACACGGGGGCCGTGGAGGAGGTGGGCGGCATAGAGATACCGGAGCGCGCCAAGTACATCAGGGTCTTCATGCAGGAGCTCGAGCGCATCCACAGCCACCTGCTGTGGCTGGGGGTGGCCGCCCACGAGATCGGGTTCGACACCATGTTCTACTACGTGTGGCGTGACCGCGAGATCGTGATGGACCTCCTGGAGGAGGTGAGCGGCAACCGCTGCAACTACGCCATGCCCACCATCGGCGGCGTCAGGAGGGACCTGCCCAAGGATAAGTACCCCAAGTGGCACAAGATGCTCGACAAGCTCGCGGAGAGGACCAACTACTACATCAAGGTGGCGTCCACAGAGAAGACCATCCTGGATAGGGCCGTCGGCGTCGGCTACCTCGGCAAGGAGGACATGATAAGGCTCAGCGGCAGCGGGCCCAACGCCAGGTGTAGCGGCGTCCCCTGCGACATAAGGAAGCTATCGCCTTACCTGATATACGACGAGATACCCTTCGAGCACATAGTCGTGGACAACGGCGACGTCCTCGGCCAAGTGCTCGTGAGGGTCCTCGAAGTCATCGAGTCCGTGAAGATATGCAAATGGGTTCTGGACAACATACCCGAAGGCGAGATCACGGTCAAGTTCAACCCCCTGCAGAGGCTGCCCGAGGGCGAGGCGGTGTACCTCGTCGAGGCCCAGAGGGGGGAGCTCATCCACTACACCATAAGCGACGGCAGGAACATGCCGTACAGGCACAAGATCAGGGCGCCCACCCTCGGCAACATACCCTCGCTGGTGGAGAGGCTCAAGGGCGGCTACATCGCCGACATCCCCATAACCCTCGCGGGCATCGACCCGTGCTTCAGCTGCACCGACAGGATGGCCTTCTACGACGAGGGCAAGGACAAGGCCTGGACGTGGACGGAGGGTGAGCTGAGCAAGTACAGAAAGGAGTGGTACAGCAGATGAGCAACCCTTTGACCACCCTGATCGCGGTGCTGTTCTTCCCGGGCCTGAGCTTCATACTCACCTACGCGCTCTGGTGCCAGTGGGTCAGCCGCAAGGCGGCCGCGCGACTCCAGAACAGGCAGGGCCCCCTCCACACAGGGTGGCAGGGGATACTGCAGCCCCTGGCGGACTTTATCAAGCTGCTGGTGAAAGAGGACATAACCCCGGCGGCCGCGGATAAGCCGGTTTTCAACTATACACCCATAGCGGTGTTCGCGATACCGCTGGCGGCGACGTTCCTCATACCCATCCAGAGCCTTACCAGCCTCAGGGGGTGGGAGCCCATCGCCAGCTTCGAGGGAGACCTCGTACTCGTGCTGTTCCTCATGAGCGTCGTGATACTCGCAGTCTTCTTGGGGGGGTGGAGCAGCGGAAACCTCTTCGGAGCCGTGGGAGCCACCAGGGTGGCGCTCATGATGCTCGCCTACGAGATTCCCTTGAGCCTAGTCGCGCTGGGCCCAGCCATACTGGCGGGTAGCCTGCAGATCAGCAAGATCGTTGACTGGCAGGTGGCCAGCGTCAACGCGTTCCTTGCGGCGCCGAACCTGTGGGGCATCGCCGTCGCCGGCGTCCTGTTCATCGGCGTCGCCATTTACCTGGTGTGCCTGCTGGCTGAGCTTGAGCTCAGGCCCTTCGACATCAGCGAGGCAGAGACCGAGATAGTCCACGGCTGGCAGGTGGAGTACAGCGGCAAGAAGCTGGCGCTGCTCAACGCCAGCCACGACGTGAAGATGGTGCTGGTCGCGTCGCTGGTCACCAGCCTCTTTCTAGGAGGCCCAGCCGGGCCTGTGCTACCGCCCTTCGTGTGGTTCATACTCAAGACAACGTTCTGCGTCTTGGTGCTGACCAACCTGAGCGTGCTCTTCGCCAGGTTCAGGATAGACCAGATGGTGTCGGGAGCTTGGAAGTACCTGGCGCCATTGGCCGTGCTACAGGTGATGGCCGTGGTGGCCCTAGCGGGAGTGATATGAATTGGCTATGGAGAGGGAGCTCATCAAGAACGCGTTCAGCAAGCCCTGCACGCTGATATACCCCTTCGAGAAGCTGGAGCCCCCCGAGGGGCTCAGGGGGAAGCACGAGTACGACCCGGATAAGTGCATAGGCTGCGGCCTCTGCGCCAGGGTGTGCCCGAGCTTCGCCATAACGCTGAAGGGGGGCCCGGGCCCCAAGTGCACCGGGCTGCTGGTGGACCTGGGTAAGTGTCTTTTCTGCGGACAGTGCGAGGAGGTGTGTCCCAGGGACGCGATCTGGCTCACCACCGAGTACGAGCTGGCCGTCATCAACAAGGAGGACGGTATCTTGGACTTCGAGAGGACGCCTCCGCCCCCCAAGACTCCCCCGAAGAAAGAGGAGTAAACCCTTCACCGGTTATTTAGTATTCGGACAAGACTCTGCGCAGAGTCTCTGCGATCCTTTCTGACGCCTCGGCCAGCTCCGGGGTCAGTTCCTCGCTGAATACTACGGTCTTCGGCTGGACGCCCAAGAGGAGCACCTCGACGCCGAGGCTCTTCTCTATGTAGCTTATGAATATGGTCAGGGGAAGGCTGTGGGTGGAGACGGCGTGTCCGCCTATGTGCTGGGAGTCGATGAGCCGGGTGTCGCCTGGGCGACCGCCGAAGTTGGCGGCGTCGATGAGCAGCACGTGGGTGGGCCTGTGGCTCTCCACCTTGCCTATGTAGGACTCGGGCACGGTCTCCGTGTTGAGGAGCATGACGCTGGGTATGGGGTATTCCTGAAGGCGCTGGATGACGGCCACGCCGACGGCGTCGTCGCCCCTCATGGGGTTGCCGACGCCCATGAGGACGACCCTCCTCTCACCCTCCCCCAGGTATTCTCTGAGCTGCTGCTCCAGGGCCATGACACCTGTGTCTGGGATTGCGGGGCTAAAAACCAATTGGAAGACTTCGGCTGTGCCTAGAGCTGGTTGGCCACCTGGTCCTTGAACTTGGCGAGCATCTCTATGTTCTTCTGGATGGTGCTGGAGGGTCTGATGTTGATGACGCTCATCTTCATGCCGTGGTCCATGACGCGGCGCCACTTCTCGACGAGGGCCTCCGGCATGCCTATGAAGTCGTGGGCCCTGGCGTCGGCCGGGTCGGTGCCCCAATGGGCCCACCTTTTGAGGGTGGCCTCGTACTTCTTATCGTCTTTCATGAGGTATACGCTGGGCGCGAAGCCGCTTATATAGACGTCTTCCACCTTCTTGCTGTGTCTCTCTAGGGCCTCGTGGTAGTGGTTCAGTATCCTGTCGATGTTCTGGAGGTTGTCCGAGGCGTTGATGCCGTCGGCGTACTTGGCCGTTATGTTGATGAGCCTGGGCTGGCGGGCGCCCACGGAGACCCTGAACGGGCGTTGCACCGGCTGGGGTATGTTGGCTACGTCGCGTAGAGTCCAGTACTTGCCTTCGTAGCTGAACACCTCGTTGTGCAACATTCCCTTGAGTATCTCCACTGCCTCCTTGAGGCGGGTGACCCTTTCCCCAGCGCTAGGCATGCCGCGGCCTTTCTCCATGAGGTCGTAGCCTAGGTACTCGGGCTCGTTCCAGCCCGCGCCCATTATGAACTCGTATCGGCCGCCGGTCATGATGTCCAGCGCCGTCATGGACTTGGCTAGGTAAGCGGGGTTCCTCAGGCTGTTGAAGAGGGTGACGTGGCCTAGGCGTATCCTGCTGGTCTGGACCCCTATTCCGTTCATGGCGGTCCAAGCCTCGAGGATGGGCTCTCTTCCCGTGGTGAGGCCGTGGACGTGGTCGTTGAGGAACACGCCGTGGTAGCCCAGCTCCTCGGCGGCCCTGGCCAGCTCAAGCATCCCGCCGTAGGTCTCGGCCGACCTGATGTAGACTCCGAATCTCATGGTGACAAGAGAAATTCTATCCCATTTAAACCTCAGCAAGGTCTACGAGCCGGGATTATTGGGGGCGCGTGGACAGGCTCGTCTTCAGCCTCAGGGCGTTGGCAGCGCTGTTATCCATGTGGATGGAGACACGACGACGGCAGCGGTCCTCATACCGGTGGCCATCACCATCTCCGGCAAGGTCCCGGACCAAGAACAGTCCAAGGAGCCGCTGGTCCTCCTGGTACTGAGATAGTCTACGCCACCAGCGTGGTAAAGAAAACCAGAGAACCATCATTAAAACCGTGATCGGAGCACCATCCCTCCATAGTCGGGCCAACACACTACTCAAACACTTCTAAGAACAGATATGACCTGCAGAAGGATCACATCCCAGCTACGAGTAGACGTTCATCCTGTCCCCACGGACGAAGCCCACCAGTCTTATTCCCGCCTCCAACGCGACCCTGACCCCGGAAGCCAGGGGCGCCGAAACGGAGCAGACCACCGGAATCCCCGCAGTTGCCGCCTTCAACACCATCTCCCCCGAAAGCCTGCCGCTGGACGCAAGCACACACCGGCTAAGATCGACGCCGTCCAGCAGACAGCGCCCAATCACCTTGTCCAGGGCGTTGTGCCTGCCCACGTCCTCGGCGAACGCCGCCACACCGCCGCCGACGAGATAAACCAGCGCACTGTGGGTGCCCCCCGTCTCCCTGAACACCGTGCTGAGCCTGTTGAGCTCAGCCACGGCGCCGTGGATCAAAGCCTCATCCAGATCATCAACCCTATGGACCCTCCTGATGGACCCCGGCCTAATCGCCCCTGAGGTCGAGCAGGCGGTGGTGATGAGCCGGGTTTTACCCGCCACAACCTCGGAGATGTCAACAGGGCTTCCGAGGGACGCGTCAACCCTACCCTCCCGGACCATAAGCTCAGCTATGTCGGCGGTAGACGAGACGACGCCCTCGGCGAAGAGGTGCCCCGTCACCAGCTCCTCCAACATCCCGGGCGAAGCCACGAGTGCCCTGTAAAACTCGCCGTCCACGAACACACAGACGGCGACGTCGGACGCCACCGAGTCCTCCAAGACCTCCACCGAGCCACCGTCCCTGACCCGAGTCACCTCGACCTTCCTGACAGACATCCAAACCCACCATGAAGTGGATGCCAAGCGATAAAAGACACGCGTATAGAGACCAGAGTTAAATTAACGTCCAGAGAACTGATAACCATGCCCGACCCAACGCCCAGAGGCTTCACGGAACAAGAGCTGGACTACTACTCAAGGCAGATAGTCCTCAGAGAGTTCGGCCTGGAAGGCCAGAGAAAAATTAAGAAAGCCAATGTCTGCGTCGTAGGCGCCGGGGGCCTAGGTAGCCCCATACTCACGCAGCTGACCTCCATGGGCGTGGGCACCCTCAGAATCATAGACAGAGACGTGGTAGAGGTCTCCAACCTACAGAGGCAGCACCTGTACGGCATGCACCAGCTCGGCCTACCAAAGGTGGAGGCCGCGGAAGACAGGTTGCGCCAGATAAACCCCTTCATCCAGGTGGAGCCCTTGCCCCTCTCCGTGACCAAAGGCAACGCCGAAAAACTGATCGAGGGGTCGGACATAGTAGTGGACGCCCTGGACTCCATGGCCGCCCGGTACGCCGTCAACAGGGCGTGCCAGAGAACGGGTAAGCCCTTCATTCATGGAGCGGTGATCATGCAGGTGGGCAACGCGTCCACCATAATACCGGGCGAGACCGCGTGCCTAGAGTGCTTCCAGGGAGGAATAGACGACGCCGACCTCCCCAGCTGCGCGGTCCAAGGCGTGCACCCATCGATCATAAGCATCATCGCGAGCATCCAGGTGAGCGAGACCATTAGGCTGTTGCTCGGAGAGCCACCGGTCCTCGCAAACAAGCTGCTCTTCGCGGACCTTAGGGAGCTGTCCATCGAGAAGGTGCAGCTGGGCAAAGCCGAGAACTGCCGAGTGTGCAGCGGACCCTTGGGTCCGGTAGAGGCCGATCCCGGAGAGACCCACGTCGAGGAGATCTGCGGAAGGGAGGGGAGAAGGGTGTGGATATTCTCGCCCGAGCGTGAAATGGATGTAAAACTGGGGGGAATCAGCGCAAGACTGCATGATCTCGGCTACACGATTACAGCCGAGGGGGGGCTGGGGACAAGCTTCAGATACGAAAAGATAAAAGGCAGCGTACTGGCCTCCGGAGTCACCGTCATCGAAGGCGTCAGAGACCGGGCAGCCGCAGAAAACCTGAGAGACCGGCTGCTTAGATGATTGAGCCGGGCACCCGTTCTTCGATACCTGTATTGGATGAAGGAATAACGAGCTACAGCATCCAACGGAAACAAGAATTTCGGCATTAACTATTTCTCGGTCTTCTCATTTATCATCCACTCGGCCACCCCGAAACTCTCCTCGGAGTCGGTGTCAAAGAATGTACGCAGCTCCGGGTCAACAGCCCTGAGCCTCTCCACGGGTATCAATGCCACGTCGTCGAGGCTTAAAAAGATCATCCGGACTCGCAGATCGCCTTCTCTATACAGACGCTCAGCTTCCCCTAGAGCGGTGTTAACGTGATAGACCGCCGCGAGGGGCTCGATCCAGCCGTGGGGTTTCTCGAAGACAGCTCCTTCGCGGCCCTCGGCCTCGGCGAACAGCATCTCCACCGCCTCACCGCAGACGAACGGCATGTCACACGCGACGGCGAACGCGTACGGGTGCCTGCAGAACGATAGCCCAGTCATGAGGCCGACCAGAGGCGAACCCTCAGGATACATATCCGTCACTATGAGGGCGCCGTCCACAGCCTGCCGATAGTTTAACCTCTGCTCCTCCGAGGCGACGACCACGATGACCTCGTCAACGTGACCACGGATACGTTCAACTATGTGGGAGACAAGGGGTCTACCCGCTAGGAGGCGGAGACCCTTGTCCACGCCAAGCCTCGTGGACGACCCCCCAGCTAAAACAACCCCGGACCTCGTCAAGACCCACCCATCCCCCAGCCTACAGGGCTTACTCTCAGCCCCTTAGGCATTGAAGCCCAGGCTTTTAACCTTGTCAGGTGAAGGCTGATAGGTGAACAGCGGCCTCGAATTTTAGTCTGAGGCGCATCTTTCGATGATCATAAGAAAGGGCCTCGCGAGACCAGATATGGGGCCTATGGACTCGGTGATGATCCTTATGTCTTGAACATCTCTTTTCGACAAGGACCCAAGCACTACAATCCCTACAAGATATATAACGAGAACAAGAAGACCGCCGGAGAAGAGCTCAAGCCAAGGATTCCATGTAATAAGAGTTAACGCGTAGGCAGCCGCCGCGAACCCAGTGAAAGAGGAGATGAACGTCTTCACCGTGGCCTGATAGTCCGGGGAGAAACCGAACTTCCTCTTTATCGCCCATAACGAGTACAGAGTCCCGACCCTGGGGGCGAGAAGCTCAGAGACCAGAAGCCCGACCACCCCGTACCGAGGAACAAGGAAGACGTTGAGCGGGAGAGTGACCAGGTTCTGGATCAGGTTGATGTTAAGGGTGGTCTTTGTCATGTGCTGGCTGTTGAGCAGCCTCAGGTTGCTCAACGAGCCCAGGCCTGTGAAGAAGAACAAGGCGAGGTAGAGCTTCATGTAGAGCGGGGCTTGGGGGTAATCTCCCCCGTACAGTATCTCGATGATCTGAGGCGACATGGCGATTATAGCCGCCACCATGGGGTACACTATGAACGACGTGTACTTTATCGATGCCTTGTAGACGTACTCCAGGTCTTCCTGCCTCTTCTCGAACTTGGAGAACAGGGGCAGCATGACCTGGGAGATGGGGGTGACTACGAAGCCCATGAGGGCAGAGAACCTCGTCGCGACGCTGTAGTTGCCTATGAGGTTTTTAGCTACATACTGGGAGAGCAGATATGTGTTTATGTAAGGTCGGATACCGGCCACTATGTTGGAGAAGAAGAGCGGGTAGCCGTACAGCAACAGCATTTTCATGCCTTCCACATGAGAAAGAGTGGACTGCGATTTCTTGGTCGATTTCCACAATATGTAGATAAACACCAGTCCGAGAACACCGGCGAACATCATGGGACCCGCTTCACCCAGAGCGACCCCCACCGGCCCGTAGCCTAAGTAGACGAAGACGGGCCCAGTCAGGCTCTTCAGGATCGAGTAGAATATCGAGTGGTAGCTCTTCAGGGACATCCGTTCATAGCCTATGATTACCGCCCAAGACGTGGTGATGAGCGACTGCCCGAGGATCGCGACGGAGAAGACCTTGACCAGCACCTCTATCGCTGGCTCATGAAACACCCGGTTCGCTATGAAGCCCGCCGAGAGATACGTGACGAAGGAGTAGAAGAGGCCGACGGCGACGCTTATGATTACCCCCGACTCTATGAGGCGGCGCAGGTCTTCGCGTTTCTTCTCATACCGGAACTGTGAGAGGTACTTTATGAGGGCCTGATCAGTGCCGACGTTTATCAGGAGATAAGCCACACCAATAGGGGCCTGAGCTATTGAGACCACGCCAAAGGTCGTGTCCCCTAGGACCCTTGAGACATAGATCATCCCCAGGGCGACTATGAGGGTCGAAGTGACCTGCCCCATGACCAGTATTAGGCTTCCCCTTGCAGACCTCTTCAGAATCTTTGATAGCTCACGGTCCAGAGTCTTCCCCCAACCTGTTCCTCTTCAATACCCGCTGTTAGCTATTTTATCTTTGTCTAGTTTCTTTGGCGACGTTATTATAGTTATGTTAGTTTGGTGCTTTATTTCGTCGCGAATTAGCATCTTCTAGTGGGATTTGTTTGTCGGGTTTGCCACTTGGATGAGTATCCAATGGTTTTTCCGGTTGTTTGAGTGGTATGTATTTAATTATATGTTATTTACCCTCATATGTTGAGCGTAACGATAGGGTTGTAGCATCATGTACGGAGACCTTTCATCCGAAGTCGTTCACTGCCCCAACTGTAACGAGGACGTACCCAAGACGCTGTACTGCCTCAACTGTGGGTACCCCCTATACAAGATAGAGCAGGAAGAGAAGGCCGAGGTTCAACCCGAAGCAGAGCCGGAGGCACTCGAAGTCGTAGCCCCTGAAGAGCCGGAGGTGGATATGAGTGTCGAGATCGAACAACCTGAGGAGACTTTCACATTAGAGGAAGAGACCGAGGCACAGCCTGATTTCATTGAACCCGAGCTTGAGCCGGAGCCTGAACCCGAGCCGGAAATAATGGCTGAAAAAATCGAAACGACGATAAGGGTAGAGGAAGTAAAGGAGGAGGCTCCGCCTGAGGAGCCGGAGATACAAGTCAAAGAGGTAGTGGAGGAGCCAGAAGCCGAGCCAGCGCCGGAACCGGAGATTGAGGAAGAGATCCCCGTGGAAGAGGAAGAACCCGAACTGGAGCCAGAGCCCGAGGAAGAGGCCGTCGAGGAGCCCCAAGTGGAGGAGCCCATGGTTGAGGAGGAGCCCGTCATAGAGGAACCGGAAGTAGAGGAAGAGGCCCCACCGCTTGAGGAAGAGAAGGTTATTATGGAACCAGAGGAACCTGAAAAGACCATAGAGTTCATGGAAGAGGAATCCGAGTTGATGGAAGCTATCAGGCTTGAATTCGCGCCCGACCCCCTGACCAAGGAGGTCATGGAGAACCTGGCGAAGAACATCACATTGAAGATAAGGCTTGTGCGTCTGCTGAGAGACGGCCAGGTGAAGGAAGAGACCTTCAAGAAGCTCTTCGACAGCTACGTCGAGCAGGGACGCATATGGGTGAGTCGCAGGGACGACTCTGTCAGAAGGTTCAAGGCCGACATCGAGAGGATGGAGGAGGCACTGGTGAACGCGCGTAAGGACTTTGAGCTCCTTGAGATAAGGAGGAACATCGGTGACGCCGACGACGAGGAGTACAAGGTGAAGGCCCCTGCCTACAAGTGGGACATCGAGCACCTCGAGGAGGAGATAAAGAACCGCAAGGGCGGCATCCTCTACGTGGGGAACCTCAGGAATCTCGTGCCCGAGGAGGAGATCTTCGAGCTTGAGAAGATGACTGACACAGACTACGCTGAACTGGATGAGATAGAGGATATATCGGCTGAAACCGTTGCGAAGATGAAGGAGACCCTCGCCGAGTCCCTTAACATCCTCAACTCGTAGCCTCTAATTTAAATAAAATCCTGTTTTCTAGTAAATACAAGCAGATTTCGCCTTTTTTTACCTAAATATCCATGTATAATAGTGAAAAAATGGAGCCGGGGTACAGAAACGGAGTAGAGATTCACGTTCCACGACTCTTAAATGCGTTCGAAAGCGACCTCAATGCAACCATGGATAAAAGACACAGATCAGTGATCGCAAAATCAGGCGACGTAGAGCTCATCGACATAGTGAGCCAGGATATCAAGGGTAGCGACTGCTACGGCGTAGCCTCGGACATAATTACCTCCGAACAAAACAGATCGCGTGAAACTCAGGTTAAGGAATCCAAAGACACGCTGAATCGGTTGATGAAGTTCCAGAAGGCTTTAAGACAGCAGGACACGAGGGTGAGCTATACCAAAAAGTTAAGCAGGATCTGATCGGTGTTCACAGCGTAGATGCCGAATCGTCCAGTTTAGCACTAGGTGATTCTTTTGCAGATTTATCCTTGAATCTCTGTTCATTGTAGAATACGAATATCGTTGAAACCAGGAGTATAACGCCCAGCTCCCCAAGTACAAGGTAGCCGCAGGACATCCCAGCAACCGATGGAGCCAGTAGTGTGTGTAGAAACGGTATTGAAGCATATACCAATAAACCAAGCAGGGCGGAGGCGAACACTATACCGATCGTCAATATGCTCTGTTTCACAAAAACCTTCTGAATACTGTCCGGGTTGGCCCCTCTATTGGCGAGCTCCCGGCTCGTCTCTTTAAACCTCGATGTAAAGAGGAGGGAGATATAGCCAATCAGTATGACGACTCCTGTGAGATACACAGTAGCCTGCCCCCGGGCCGGTTCGAGTATCTGAGGCTTCTCTATTAGATTCATCCAGTTCAGCTTGGAGCAGCTCAGCACCTCTGGGGAGATAAGAACGAGGTTTATCTCGTATATATCGATCATGTTCTCGGGTTTACCGATGGCGTAGTCGTAGATCACCACAAGGAACACTATGGCGCTCACCAGCAGCGGCACTATGTTGGTGACGTCGGTGGTGGATATGGTCAGAATGTCATACACGGCCAACACCCTGTTTATTAGCTGGCTCAAGGACTCGTACAGTGAGGAGGAGAAGAAGGAGCTGATGGCGAGGTAGCTACTCCCAACGGTGACGAGGACCTCGTATACTCTGATGAGCGCGGCGCGTCTGTTCATCTCTTACCCACCTGGGCGAGGAGCACCTCGGTGATAGATTGACGGGTGGGGTGCCAGTTCAAGGCCATCAAGCCCATGCCCCGGAGCTTGTTCAGGTAGGCGTTCTCCTGATACTCTAGCAGCTGGGCCGCGGTATCGTCTCCCCTGCTTCTTACAGCCAGGCCGTAGCCTGAGACGTTGACCACCATGATGTTGGGGCTCTGCCTGTGCGTCTTCCTGGTGTATTTCGTGAGCTCCTTCAAGCCGGTGACGAGGCCGTTAAAGTTACGTTCATGGACGCGGGTGACTATGACGAACAGGGGGTTGGCGCCGTGAAGATGACCCCTGACGTACCCCACCGCCTCGTCGAGGCTGTAATGCGTGGAGGCCATCTCGGTGTCCAGCATCATCCTGTGGACCCTGTACTGCTGTATCTTACCGGTCTCGGGGAAGAGCAGAACACCTTTACCGATGGCCGTGGATAGCGGCTCAACCGCGCTGTCCCCCTCATCCAGCTCTCTGCGCCTACCCGAGAGACGCCGCGTTTTGATCCCCACCCTTAAACCGCCTTCGCTGTTGTAGAGAGCCACCCCCAGCTTACACTGCCTAGAGAGGTAGAACTCCGAGAGCCCGAGAACGGCTTGCACGGCGTACTCGAAGCAGTTACGCAGGTCGGTGCCGATGCCGAGCTGCGTCGATGTGTCGAGGAATATGAAGACAAGGCGCCGCCCCTCCTTCTCGTACTCGTTTACCGTGGGTATGTGCCGTACTCCACGGAAGTTCCTCGCCGTGGCCTTCCAGTTTATCTGCTTATAAGAGTCGCCCCAGTTATAGTCTCTGAGCTCCTTGAAGTCGGTGGTGGGTACACCGATCTTGATCCTGGACTCGGCGGGCATGGGTATCTTGGTGAATATCTTCTGCTGGCGTATCCGCTTGATTCTCAGCCCCTTGGGCTTCACGATGAGCTCTTGAGCCGTCGGGAAGACGCCTGACAGCGTTGGGGTCATGTTCATGGGGTGTCTGGCCTCCCAGTTCAACTCGTCCAGCGTGTAGCTGCCCCTCCGGGGGCATTTCACCCTGTAACTCAGCTTGAGGTCTGTCGGTTGATGCTCCTTCCAGAACACCTGGAAGTTGCTGCCTCGGATGAGCTCGAAGCTGGGCGGTAGCTCCTCCCCGAGGGTCATCAGCCCCCAGCCGCCTCCCACGTGTACGGTTCTCGAGATGTCAAGCTCGTCGTCTACCTCGACGCTGATGGACTCGTCAACCGGCGTCACAGTTAGATCGCTCGGGCCCTCTAGGGACAACGAGATGATGACGAAGAAGAGAGGTATGAGCCCAAGGTAGATCAGGACCATGTTACCGGTGACCATGCCGGTCAGTATGAAGCCGAACGAGCTCAGGCTGAGCCTCAACGGTACACCGGTGAGCAAGGCACTCTACCTACGCACGATCTCCTTTGGGGCCTCCACCTTATCCAGCACGGAGAACACTATGGACTCTGGGGTGACCCTGGCGTCAAGGGCGTACTCGAGCTTCATTATCATGCGGTGGGCCAGGGCCTCGACGGCGTACATCTTCACGTCGTCGGGTATAACATAGTCTCTGCCGCTCAACGCGGCGTTTGCCTTTGACACCTTGAACAGGCTGAGCCCCCCTCTCGGGCTGGCGCCCACCTCGACGTAGGGGCTCTCACGGGTGGCCCTCACGATCCTCGATATATACAGGTATATCTGGTCGTCGACGTAGACCCCGGTCTCGACGTGGTCTTGAAGCGCCCTGAACTCATCGGTTGTCATGACGCTTTGGATGAGCTCGGTGGGATCATCCTGCCTCCAGCTGGACCGCCGCCTCAGTATATCCGCTTCAAGCTCCTCAGAGCCCACGTAGCCTGTGGACAGCTTCAACAGGAAGCGGTCGAGCTGAGCCTCTGGGAGGGGATACGTGCCCTCAAGCTCTATGGGGTTCTGCGTGGCTATCACGAAAAAGGGTCGGTCTAGCGGGTATGTCTCTCCCTCGATGGTGACCTGTCTCTCCTCCATGCACTCCAGCAGAGCGGATTGAACCTTCGGCGGGGACCTGTTGATCTCGTCCGCCAGCAGTATGTGGGTGAACACGGGGCCCTTCTCGAGGGAGAACTCTCCCGTGTTCATACGCCAAATCTTCGTACCGATGATGTCGGCCGGCATCAGGTCCGGCGTGAACTGGACCCTGCCCCAGTCACACCCTGTTGCCTTGGCGAAAACCTTAGCCAGCAGAGTCTTCCCTAGTCCGGGGTTGTCCTCGAACAGGATGTGGCCGTTCGCCAGCGAGGCGGCCAGCACCTTCTCTAGAAGCCGTCTATCGCCGACGAAGTATTCTTGCACGGTGTCTAGGATGCCGTCGCACATGGTCTTGACGTCATGGATCTGCACAATCACACCTCCAAAGTGGTCTCTGCCTCGGCCTCCCCGCTCTCTGTTTCACCTGTTGATGGTTTTAACTGTATGGAGCCGAGTACTGTGTTAACGATCTTCCTTCTCCTCCGCTTGTTCAGTCTAGCCACGTGGTCCGCCTGCCACGGTAGCCCTATCTTCGGCGGCTCCACGTCGATGTACTCGATGAGGGGGGCGAGCGTGCGCGTGATGGCGTTGGCTTCTAGGCTTGAGTTGCGCAACAAGAGTGTGAGGTGGATTATCAGCTCTTTTTTCGCGCCGTGGTCGATGAAGCCTTCGACCAGGTCCGAGAGGTGGTCCAGCTGCAAGTCGGTGTGCATGCTCACCCGTTGCGTGTGTCTGCGCCACGTGCCGGTGACGTCCTGCCTGACGAGGGATTCCTCGGCGTAGCGCTTCATGCTTTGGTAGCTGACATAGAACCCCAGACATATGGCGGCCCACTCCCCGATCACGACGTACTGGGGATTAAGACCAGAGGAATCGAGGAGGTACCACCGGACAAAGAACAGGTAGTATATGAGCACAAAGTTGAGCAGCGTCACCTTCTCGATCTGGCCGCCGATCCTGCTGCCGAGATACTCTAGGTACGGGTTGGGGTGGTTCTTGAAGACCCCCGTGAGCGAGAGAACCGCGGTCAAGGCGGTGCTGACTATTATCACGTTGTTCACGGGCTCGGCAAGCCCTGCCCTGATGACTGGCAGCAGGATTCCGGAGAAGGGTGAATCCAGGACCAGCTCCTCGAAATAGGGGTAGACGCTGAGCCAGGTCTGGCTTCCCAGGAACCCTATGAACAGTATGTATATGCTGGTGAGTATGGGCTCGAATATGCAGTTGATGCCCCTAACGTAAATGCCCAGCATGTCGTGGAGACCCGAGAGCATAGACGCAAACAGCAGGAAGCCTGTAAGCGGCTTCACCCAGCCCGGGACGAGGCTCCAGTCCGCGGCGTAGTAGAGGAAGGCGGCGTAAGCCACCGTGTTAAGCCCATCGGAAAGCCTACCCGCAGCCTCCCCGACGAGGAGCTTGTCCGCGACGACGCTCGAGTATCTCAGGCTCAGGAAAGCTATCATGGGGACTCCGAGGAAGGATAGGCTGAGCGTGAAGTCGTAGCCGAGGAGACCCAACGGGATCATGGTCTCTTGCAGCACTAGGAACCAGACGGTCACGGTTAGAAACGCGACGTATATGACTGAGGGCAGAACGATCTCTCTAACTCTCTTCTCCATTTAATGCCTCCTCGAATGCTGTCTTGGCGAGGTAGAAGCTCTCGTAGCTATCCCTCGCTATTGGATGTAGGCTGTAGTTTGCCTCCTCGAAGGTGAAGGTCATCTCAGCCAAAGCGCCGTGTGTGTCTGCCGGCGTCTGGGTTTTAAGGTAGCCCAGGAGCTCCCGCGCGGTGTAGTTGTCCTTTATTCTGTCGAACCTCTTTCGGGCGTCTCTGAACTTGGTGTTGAAGAGGGCGATGATCTCCTCACGGTACTCGACTATCCTCACGTCTAGCTCAGTGGACACCGCTTCGCTGTAGCTGGCTGATATCTTCAAGCCTCCCGTTGACGGGCTAGACTTAGAGGTAACGGCGGAGCCGTCTTCGCCTGTGTATACCGCTTGTGGTTCACCGTTGAACTCCAGGTCTATCTGGGCGTCCACTATGGGGCTACCCTCGACCGTGGTTAACCTCACCGAGACCTCAAGTTCCTCGTTTACACCCCAGACGTTCGGAAAAGGGGGGCGTATCTGGGGAAGCGAGATGGAGAGTCGGGTTGAATTGGTCTCAGACTCGGCTACAGTCTTGTGCTGCTCGATAGGAGCCTCCTTCGCCTTATTTATCTGCAGATAGACCAGTGCACCTACGCTGGCGAGGGCGAGGAACCCGGCCGCAGCCTGCAGGACCGAGAAACCTGAGGGCGTGATCACCGTTAGAGTGGTCACGGCGGAGGTGGCGGCGTAGGACTTGTCCCCCCGATAGAAGACCGACAGCGTCACAGTGCTGTGCTCCGGCTCGGGTATCTTGAAACTGAACTCAGCTACACCGGCGGCGTCTGACGTGGACGTTAGGTTCTCAGAGAGCCCGCCGCAGCGGTAGAGGAGAGTCAAAGGCTTGCCTCCAAGAGAAACGCCGTGGTCGTCCGTGAGCACGACATCGACGGCGTGCTGCTGCCCGGCCTGAAGCTGTTGCCTCGACTCAAGGATCAGCCTCGGCCTCGCCTTCACGACGGCTGATGAGTATACTCTCCGCTGGTTACTGTGCAGAGTGAACTCCAGGGGGATCTCCCCCAGCTCGTGGTCGAGGGGCGGCCTATAGGAGACGAAGAACTCGCCCCTCTCGTTAGTAACCGTGGATATCTCCTTGTCATCTAGGCGCAGGGTCAGGGGTTCGGAGTCGCCGGGGATCTCATCGGCGTGGACCCTGCCCCTAATGATCGAGTTCTCGTCTCGGACCAGTGCTATGTTTCTCGCGGGGGTGATGGTCAGGGGGACCGATTCGACGCTGGTGCTCGCGGAGGTTCGTAAGTAATACTCAGCGCCTCCGTACACCATCTCCACCTCGAATGAGCCTTCCTCGTCGAGGTCACCCGTGAGAGTAATGCGTCCGTCATCGTCGGTGAGTCCGTCATAGGTCGTTCCATCGACTGTGACCGTACACAGGGCGTCGGCTATGGCTCTGCTTGTGTGCTTCTCCACCAAGGTGCAGGAAATGTTGAAGGCTTCTCCGGTGACGACCTTCATGGGCACGTCGTACGTTAGCTCGGTCTCGGAGTAGCTCACGATGGGAGGATCGCTCCACGAGTCCATGTACTCATCATTCCCCAGCGCGTGGACATCAACGTTGTACTCGCCCCCAGGGAGGCCCAGCGGGAAGAGGCAGGTGACGTTGAACACTCCGCCGATGACCACTCCGCGGCCAGCCAGGATGCCGTCCCCGGGTTTCTCCTTCTTCAGGTAGACGAGGACGTCTAGCCCCGAGACGCCGTTTCCTCGATCATCAACCACGGTGCCGGCCACAGTGAAGTATGAGCCCACGAGGACGTACTCGTCTTGGCGTGTGATCGTGGTGTTCGTCGGCGTCCTGTTCGTCGGCTCTTCAGGCGTCGAAGCCTCGCCGGCGGGGGTAGCATCGAAGACCATCCACCCTAGGTCATCGAAATGCACTTCCGTATAGGCGTGGGCCTGATCCGCATCCACGGACTGGGTCTCGGCCGCAGGGTCCACCAGGTGCCCTGTGACGAGCCGAGCCGGTATGCCCAGGCTACGGGTGAGCAGAGTCAGCGCCGTGTTGAAGTTGGTGCAGACTCCCTGCCCCTCGTAGAACAGGAACCACTCCACCGGGTCGATGCCGCCGGGAGAGCGGGTGTACGACGTGTTGTAAATGTAGTTGGTCTTCAAGTGGGTTTCCAGGGCCTTCACCTTGATGTAAGGCGATTCTGCACCACGGGTCAATCGTTCTGCGAGAGGCGCTATAAGGGCCTCCAAGGGATCAGGCACCTGTAAATAGCGGGTATAATTGTGTGCAGCCGCCTTCTCCAGAGTATCCTCACTGAACGTGTAGATCTCTGACTGAACATCGTAGATCTGGGTCAACGGTTGCTCCACTAGAAAAAGTCTGAGGTCGGGGTAGAAAGACAGGCCCCAGTCCACGACTATCTGCCGCGGGTGGAGAGGCGCCGGTATGAAGCCGCTGATGGGCTCCACCGGCTCTACGTAGAAGCGGTAATCCCTGTAGCTGCTGTAGTTCTCCACGGTCGAGGCCACGTACTGGCCCTGATACTGGACCGAGGGGTAGCTGTGCGAGTACCACGAGCCGTTATAGTAGTCGTATACTCCGTCCCTCAGGTAAGGGAAGCCGGTGACACCGTAGATCCTGAAGACTTCTCCGGCGGCAGGCACGTCGCCTTCAACAGGCAGTTCACATCTGTCGCAGATTGACGACTCAGGAGACTCACAGGTCTCGTTGAAGCCTCCAAGCTCCCCGATCATGGAGGCCATGTCCGCGCTGGGAGTCGCGTCGAAGATCACCCAGCCGAGCCCCTCGAACGGAACCTCGGTGAAGGCGTGAGCCTGGATAGGGTAAACGTCCTGTAACGGTGCTTGGGGATCGATGTAGTAGCCGCCCACCAGCCTCGCGGGTATGCCCAGGCACCTGGCCAGCAGCGTAAGGGCCGTGTTGAAGTCGGTGCAGACCCCCTCCCCGCTCTCGTACAGGAACCACTCCAGGGGGTCCACGCCGGAGGGGGCGTCCGGTGAAGACAGGTTATACTCATAGTGGGTCTCAAGGTACTCTTCCAACGCCTTGAGCTGCCCGTACGGCGTCGATGCGGCTCCGACCATCTCGTTGGCGAGCGCCGTGAGGTCGCCCTCGATGTCCCCGGGCACCTCAAGGTAGCCCGGTTGATAAATTACGTCCCTGTCTTTGAGGAGGTCTTCGCCGTAGCTGTACTTAAGGTAGGTGAGGTTATAGGCGTCTATGCGCTTCTCGCATCTGAAAACCATCTCGTCGCCGTAGTAGGTGACCAGGTCGGTGAGGTTGAGGCCGACGGTGTTAGGTGCCGTCGGGACGTACGTGCCCAGGTCCGTCAACGGCTCTACCGCAAAGCTGACGCGGACAAAGGAAGCCTCGACATCGAGGTTAGGATAGAGGAGGCCCCCTGTATAAGCAAAGGGGTCAGACGGCGAGGAGTCCCAGAGCCCAGAGAGATATCTATCATAGGTCATGATCCTCAGGTAACTTGTGCCCGTGGAGCCCCTCACCCTGAAGAGGGGATCTGCTTCAGCCATCTCCACGCTCGGCTTCTCAAGCCTAGTGGACTCCGGGTTAGGCGTCGGCGACGTCTCCGGCTTCGATCGAGGCAGACGGGGCGTCTGGAGATCCTCAAGGGTCGGGACCTCTCCGAGGGATTCGATGGAGAGGGATAACAGTAAGACGGATAAAATTATGCACACTAAGACTACTACGGTCTTGTATTGACGCTGCAAAGAGCCCGTCCACCGTGGTATTTGAAGTTAAACGCGATATAAGAATTCTAGAGGAATGAAATAGATCACCTGAAGCCCGATTTACCTCGATTCACCCTATGGAGTCGATCAAGGACTAGATGGTTCCAACCGGGGCGCCGAGAGACTAATGATATGTAGAGCCGCTATCTAGTCCAGATAGCTAGTATCTCACCCTCAAGTTCATATTCTCACGACAGTAACATCTATATTGGATTTACATGTCTACGCGCAAGCTATTCAGCCCGTGGAACGTAGCGGTGGTGACCCTGATGGTGGGGTTGATTCTGGGGTACCAGATCAACGACGTGTTGATGTCTGGGAAGCTGGACGACCTTCAGGAGACGATAGATGGTCAGAGCGCCACGATTTCGTCGCTAGAGCAACAGGTAGCCGCGCTGCATGAGAACTACACCCAGGTTCAAGACGGGTTAGAGCAGGTCACCGAGGCTTACGAGGCCCTTCAGAGTGACGCCGTCCCCAGAACGGTGTACGATGAGCTACTGGAGGACTACGAGGACGCGGCCCAGGAGCTTGACGAAGCCGAGGACACGGTGTCTGAACTCGAAGACGAGGTAAGCGATCTCGAGGACCACGTAGGCGAGCTTGAGGATGAGTATGACGAGCTTCAGGAGAGCTACTTCAAGCTCTGGACCGAGTACAACAAGATCAGGGTCCTGAGCTGGACGTACTTCGTAGTAGAAGGCCTAGAGGTTAACCTCACGACCACAGAGCTAGAGTATGAGCTGAACTCGAACATCGAGGGCACTATAACGATTAATCATCTGGGTGGGGAGCCCTTCAACGGCACGTTCGAGCTAAGAGCCTGGAACGAGTATCTCAGCATAGGCAGTAGTTCAGACGAGAAAAAAATCTACGGGGATAAAGAGTATACGTTCGTCAACCCCTTCAAGTTTGGGGCTGGGTCGTATTCCTTAAGAGTCTCCTCCATCAAGGACGCGGAAGGCAACGTCGTAGCTGGCTCCACTCAGCTTAAGGACTACTCGATAAGCATACAGGTAGGCTAGGGCCGCAGCGCTCGACGGGGCGTTCATACCGTTTTTCTTTGGTTCAAATAAGGGGATAGAGGTCACATTAGCCGTCTGTAGTTTTGAACACCTCGTCTCCTTTGCGGACCCTGTCGTTCACCTTGAGCCCGATGGAGTCCCCGGCCTCCGCCTCCTCGACGGCTTCATGCATTATCTGCATGGATTTGACCAGCTGCGTGAACTCTGTGGTGGCGCCCTTGACCGTTATCTTGTCCCCGACCTTCAGCTTAGAGACTAGGTCAACCACGGCTACGCCTATGTTTGTGTAGTAGTGGTCTACATCACCAACTTTCACTAAACGTTCAGGCATGGATAGAGATGGGTTGAAGGACGTTAAATGGTTTCCGGGAGATTGCCCGGCTGCCGTATGCTCCGATCATATCTAAAATTTGTCTACACCTTAACTTGGTTTAAGATTGTTGAAAAAAGGGGTGAGGATGATTATCTACCACACCTTCTTCAGCAGATTCAACCCGTTTCCGCCGATGATTTTAGCTATCTCGGCGTCACTGTACCCGTGTTTTATCATCCAGCGGCAGACGTTCTGGAGGCACTCCGTGGGATTCTCCATGCCGCGGACGTACTTGAGCTGTTTTAGCTGCTCGACGTTCATGTCGATGCCAAGGTACTTGGCTTCCCCGCCTTTACCGGGGCGGGTGTAGTGGCCGAGGCCCAGCCTGCCGTGCTGCTTCAGGTTGGTGAGGTAGAGGCCCACGTGGTCGCCGTAGTTGGAGTCGGGGCCGCAGCCCACGTGGTCGATGCCCACGAGGTCTATGCAGTACTCTATGTGCTCCATGTAGCTCTCGACGCTGTGCAGCGGGTGGTTCTCGGTGACGGTCAGGTTTGGCGCCGCCTCTATCGCCATGACTCCGCCGTGCTCGGCCAGCGCCTGTATGACCTCGTCGGGGAACATCCTAGTGGTGGGCGTCAGGGCGCGGGCGCCGGCGTGGCTGACTATTATGGGGTCCCTGCTCAGCTCGATGACCTCCAGCGCGGTTTGGTCGCTTGTGTGGCTCACGTCCACGAGGAGGCCCAGTTTGTTCATGCGGACGAGGGCGTCGTAGCCGAACTCGGTGAGCCCCCCGTCCATGTGCTCCTTGAGGCCGCTGCCCAGCATGTTGGATTCGCTGTAGTTTACGCCTATGCTGCGGACGCCTAGGCCGTAGAGGACGTCGAGGCGGTCCACCTCGTTCTCGATGCAGCTGGCCGACTCCAGCACTGAGACCCACGCGAGCCTGCCTTCCCTGTGGGCGCGCTCGATGTCCTCAGCCCTCTTACAGTGGATGAGGAAGTTCTGGTGGGCGATGTCGCAGAGCCTCATGCCGAGGTCGTGGAGGGTGCTGTTCCAGTCCCAGCCGTGTTTGGTGTTTATGAAGCTGCTGCCGTCCTGCATGTTGTCGAAGACGCAGTCGAGGCCGCTGGCCGCCAGGGCCTCGTAGGCCAGGAAGTTGCGGCCCTCCCTGTCGAAGTCCCTGTTCTCCAAGGGGTCCTCGGGGCTTATGTCGGGGTGGGCGTGGAGGTCTATGACGACGCTTTCCGCCATCATCTTCTCGAAGCGCTCCTCCTCGGTCTTGCTGAGGGGGACGGGCTCCCACCAGTCCGGGATCACGGCTCTGCGTAGCTTGAACTCCCGGTAGTCTCTGCCGGGTTCGAGGTACTGGTATGGCTTGTAGCCGTCGTACTTCTTGTCTCGACCCATAGAAATCGTTGGAATCTATGTTGGGAGAGTTATATAACAGGGTAGGTGGCCTCTCCTCGGGTTCGCGTGGTTAATCTTATCTTTCTACCCGGGGATATTGGACTGGTTGATCATGCTTAATGAAGAGGCAATAATGGCTGTCGAGAGGTTCGTTGACGCCGAGCTTTCCTGCCGGAAGCACCCTGGCTCCAGTTTATCGGTCATACGAGATGGCGAGGTTGTGTGGGCCAAGGGCTTCGGGTACGCCGACGTCGACAAGAAAAAGAGGGCGGAGCCGGAGACGGTCTACAGGTGCGCGTCGGTGACCAAGCCCGTGGTCACCGTCGGCCTCCTCCAGCTCATGGAGAAGGGCAGGTTCGATCTGGACGATAAGGTGAACAGCCACTTGGACGTCAATATCCGGGACGTGCAGGGGGAGGAGCCGACGATCCGGGACCTGTTGACTCACCGCAGCGGCATGCCCACGCGGGTGCCGCCCATCTACCTGATGGACGAGGAGCCCATGACCATGAGGGGGTACCTGGAGTCCGCGGCGCGGGCGGTCAGGCCCCGGGGGGAGAAGTGGGCCTACTGCAACACGGCGTACATGATAGCCGGGCGCCTCATAGAGCTGTTCTCGGGGAAGACCTATGACAGGTACGTCGCAGAGAGCGTGCTGGAGCCGCTTGAGATGACGTCAAGCGCGTTCACCCTCACCCCCGAGATCCGCGGCAGCCTGGCTCAGGGCTACAAGAGGGCTGGGGGGCCGGATGAGCCGCTGATACCCGTGGAGCCCTACATTCTAGGCACCATGCCCGAGGACCCTGCGGGGAGCCTGTACTCCACCGTCCTCGACCTGGCCAACTTCCTGATCATGAACATGGGCGGCGGGAGCTTCAAGGGCAGGCGCATACTCAGGGAGGAGACCGTCAAGGAGATGCACCGGCTTCAAGCCCCCTCAGGCGGCTCCAGGAGCGGCATGGCGCTGACTTGGTTCTACAGCATCCACGACGGCCGCGTCATGCTCAACCACACGGGGGGGCTGCCCGACTACACCAACAACGTGTGCTTCTACCCGGCGGAGGGTGTGGGGGTGTGCTGGCTCAGCAACCTTCAGGACGGCTCGGGGTGGAGGCCGCCGTCCCCCACGGTGCTGAGGATGGTCGTGGGAGAGAAGCCTGTCTTCGGCACGGGACTCCAGACGGTTCCCGGTAACTGGGAGGAGATATGCGGGGTCTACGGGGACGAGGCGCGTCAAACCGTGTTGGCGGTCAGGAACGGGTACCTGGCGATGGACGACGTGGTTCTTCTGGAGAGGATCGACGATACCAAGTACGTGGCCCACGGGCCGTCGTACGATGGGTACGAGGTCACGTTCGAGTACGGGGCGGACGGACAGGCTACATGCTTCAGCATAGGAACGACTACTCTACCGAGGTATACACCGGAGGCTCCCAAGATAGACAAGGACATGGAGCTGAGTGGCGCGTGGAGGGGAGAGTACTACGACTCGTCAGGGTTCCACGACTTTGAGCTCGCCATAGAGGACGAGGCAACGGCCACGGTGAAGGGGCCTAGGGGGGAGAGCGTCACACCCAGCGAGTTCGAGGCGAAAAACGGAGAGGTCGCCGCCGTGTTCAGGTATCGTATCCCGGAGGAGTACGCCCGCTGGGGGACCAAGGAGCATGCGGAGGTCCGCATAGAGCTTTACGCACACGAAGACAAGCTGAAAGGCCTCCTTTGCGTCGGGGATTCCAAGACTGTGGTGGAGCTTGAAAAGATTCTCTGACTCTGGGCTACTCTGGTCGTTTCAGTGTGGCCGTGGTCTCGGTTCCGCCTTGCTTGGGAGGGCTGTGAGGCGTCTGCCGTGCGTTTTCCGCAGTGGCCCCCTCCCCCCTCGGGTGGGCTTGGCGTGTTTGGGCGTTTTTTGGTCTTGTTTTTTGTTTTGGTGTGTTTTTTGGGCTGGTTTGGGTTGGGCTCTGGTTCTGTTCTGAAGCTGTTCTGCACCGGTTCTGGTCGGCGTGTGTCACGGGTTTGCTGGGTTAGTTAGGTCAATGCCCGTCGTCGTGGGTGGCCTCGGCTGATGAAATACCTGTACTTGCCTCGAATCAGCTAAGACGAAGGTCGTGGCTCTGATAGAGGGGCAGCCATAGTTTTTGGGGGAGGGCGGCGACGGCGGTGGTCCTCCTCGCCTCTAGGGCTCAATGCTCTTTTGGTCAAGGTAGCCTTCGCTGGGCCTTCGGTTGGCGGCCCGCCGAGAGGTTTACCGGGTAAAGTCGACTTTCTTAGGGGTCGCGGCTTCGCCTCTATGGCCGTCCCCTTAGATCTCGTTGGCTAGCTGGATGCCGGTCTTGGCCCTGGCCTCAAGCAGGTCCCTCTCCATTACCTTCTCGTAGTAGGCCTGTATGCCCAGGGAGACGGCCTCGCGGACGCTCTTCACTAGGCCCCGGCTCTCCAGCTCCCTGAACATCCTGGCCACGTCGCCGTAGAGGACGCAGCGGA
>CAZBUI010000007.1:0-26427 GCA_964495055.1 uncultured Candidatus Bathyarchaeia archaeon
CATACTCAGCGTGGCCGCGAGCAACAATACTACGCATATCCGTACAGCGAACCTTTTCATCGAGCGCACCCCTGTCAATCTGCTCCCGTCCTTCACCTTTCTGATGTCCGCGCTAGACAAAAATTTATTTGGCGTCTCCGGGTTTACATGGTACGTGCCTTGGTAGCTCAGTGGCAGAGCGGCAGCCTTGTAAGCTGTTGGTCGCGGGTTCAATTCCCGCCCGAGGCTCCAAAATTAAGCCGGCAGGGATCACTGTCCCTGACGCCTGCGAGGCAGATCAGCGCCGGCGCGACGCTCATGACGGCGCCGAGCAGCACGGTCAACGCTGGACCGGGAGAGCGTAAGAAGACCCTTGATGAGAGCGGCTAGGACTTCTTTTTAGACGACTTTTTGCTGGTTTTCTTCTTTTTCTTCTTGGAGGAAGCCTTCTTCGGCTTGCTGTCGTCGGCGCCGTTCTTGTGCATCATCCTGTGGTGCTGTTTCATGCCCGCCTCCGTGTTGAACGTCCTACCGCAGACTGGGCACGGGATGGCGGTGGCCTCAAACTCGATGTTCTTGCCCAGGAAATCCCGTCTCATCTGCTTGATGAGACGCTCTCCCTCCCTCAGGTTAAGCTTCTTACCCGTCTTCACCTTGATCCCCAGCGTGAGGTTGAAGTTGCGGAACTCGGCCTCGTCCCGCTCCAGCCCCACCTGGCTTACTACGCCCTTGAGTTTCGAGTCTCCCTGAGCCATCTTTTCACCAATAAGGGTTTTTCACACAGACATAGGACACATCATTATAAAATCATATCTTTTTTATGGAATCATCCAAGATTTCAATTCTTTTCACATCCAATCGGAATTGTCCTAAATAAAGAAATAGGGGGCGATCTACAACTTTCATTGCATCAAACAGCTAAACCAACCAAAGCGGTATGACAATGAACGCAAGGAAAACGGCTTTTCTAACCCCGAGGCAGGGGTTCCCCACTTAAGTAGATCATATCCATGTAGAAACCAGGCTCAAGAGTCTGGGCGAAGCCATGTCTGGATGTTAGGTATGGGATAAATTTTAGATGTATGATAGCCCAATTTACTTCTTGTAGTATCCGTATTTGATGACGGCCCTGCCTACGGCGTTGTAGTTCTCACGGGGCATGTCCTGGTAGACCGTGCAACCGGGGCCCAGCATGAAGCCGCCTCCCTCGCTGGCGTCCTCTATGGCCTTCCGGACCTCAGCCTCCACCTGCTTGGGGGTCCCAGTCCGCAGGGTCGTAGCCCTGTTGAGTCCGCCGCATAATGCAAAACTGTCCCCGTACACCTCCTTGGCCTTGTCGAGCCACGTGTACTCGTGGGCGTCCCAGTTGATGCAGTCCACGGGGTACTTCTTGAACCAGCCGGACTCCATGAGGTTCTTATCCTGGGGGCTGCCCTGGGGCGTGCTGCATATGTGCATGAGCTTTATGGGGCAGTCCACGGCGTCCAGCACGCGCTTGTCGTAGCCATAGGCGTATTCCTCAAGCTGATCCCTGGAGAGTTCCCGCCAGACCCTGCCGCCTCCGCCGATCCCGTAGAATACTCCGGTGGCGCCTGCGTCTACGCACGCCTTGGCGAACTCGATGGTGGTCTCCGTGATGGTCTCCAAGCCCTCCCTCAGGGCGCCGGGGCGGCTCCTCATGTCCTCCATGACCCGCTCCAGGGTGCCGACGCCGTTCATGGCCTGTATGATGGGGCTCGGGACGGTGTAGATGAACGGCATCCTGCGCAGGTCCCGGGCCAGCACCTCGCAGCACCGCACATACTCGCGGAGCTCCTTCATGGGGTCGAGGACCCACAGCTTCTCCCAGTCGCCCGGCTCCTTGACCGTGGTGCTGAGGGTGGGGGCCTCCTCCTCGTTGTCCCTGAACTCGAAGTTGCTGCCCCACTTCATGGCCATGAACCTGTAGTAGGGCGTCACCTTGAGCATGTCCATCTTGTAGTCCAGTTCCCGGAGCAGCGCCATGTGGGCCTTGGCGGACTCCTCGCCGCTGCGGGTGGCCAGCTCCCAGCTGTAGTAGTCGAGCCAGTTCACGGCCGGGAAGTGGCCCCAGATGCTCCAAGGCACCCTGTCGGGCACCTCCCTGCGCATCACCGCCATGACCCTCTCGAATCTCTCTGACTCCATGATTATCAAAAATTAGAGGCCGGCAGAGGATAAAAGTCAGTCCATCACCCCGCGGCGCTCGACTAGAATATGGCATTCTTTATATAACGTGCCACAAACCACAGTAATGACACTGGTGAATATCCGTGGCACAGATGTACCGTGTGAGGATCGGAAAACAGGGCCGCATCGTGCTGCCCAAAGAGATCAGGGAGGAGTACGACGTAAAGGCAGGAGACGAAGTGACTATGATAGTCAAAGGAGACGAGATCACACTCAGAATCAGGGAGACCCCAGAGGACCCCGTAGAGGACCTGCATGGGCTCGCGGAGCGTATCTCCATCGGGCTGTCAGCCCAGGAGCTGAAACGGCTCTCAGACGAGGAGCGCCTGAAAGACTTCATCAGAGGCAGGGCCCAGAGTGCCTGAGAAACCCGTCTACTTCATAGACTCCACGACCTTCATCAGCGCCGTCGATAAGGATTCTGAGAGCCACAGACACTGCCTAGAACTGTTGGATATGGTGGCTAAACGGCAACTAGAGGCGGCCACCAGCCTCGAGGCGCTGGAGGAGGCCCTTTTCATCCTGTCGAGGCTGATCCCGCGCGTAGACGCGTTGAGGGCTGTCCGCAACCTAATGTTGTTGCCGGGGTTGTCGAGGTACACCATGGAGTACTCGACCCTGATGCAGGCCATGGAAATAATGGAGATAAACCCTCTCAGACCGAAAGACGCCATAAACGTGGCAACCATGCTCGAGAACGACACCGGGCTCATCATCAGCGAGGACAAGGACTACGACGGGACGGGTCTGGTGCAGAGGATCCACCCAAGGGACTTAGTGGAGCTTTGAGTAACTTCTATATGTGGTGCCTCCGTTCACATCTCATCTGTTTTAGGTGCTAGGTGTGAAGTACCGTAGATTCGGAGGACTAGACTGGAGGGTCTCGGCGCTGGGGTTTGGAGCCATGAGGCTCCCCGTGATAGGGGGCGACACCAGCAATATAGATGAGTCCAGGGCCGTAGAGATGATCAGGTACGCCATAGACCACGGCGTCAACTACCTGGACACGGCCTACCCCTACCATCAGGGCGAGAGCGAGAGGCTGGTGGGCAAGGCGCTAAAGGACGGGTACCGCGAGAAGATCAGGCTCGCCACCAAGATGCCGACGTGGCTCATAGAGAAGTGGGGCGACTTCGACAGGTACCTCGACGAGCAGCTGGAGAAGCTCCAGACGGACAGGATCGACTTTTACCTGCTGCACGGGCTGAGACGTGAAAGGTGGCCCACCGTGAGAGACCTCGACGTGTTCAGCTGGGCCGACGAGAAGATAAGGGAGGGCAAGATAGGGCACCTGGGCTTCAGCTTCCACGACGACGTGGAGCTCTTCAAGGAGATCGTGGACAGCCACGACTGGACGTTCTGCCAGATACAGCTCAACTACATGGACGCCGAGTACCAAGCTGGCCTTGAGGGTCTCCGGTACGCCGCCGGGAAGGGACTCGCAGTCGTGGTCATGGAGCCCATCAAGGGGGGGAAGCTCGCCGTGACGCCGCCCCGGGCCGTCCAGGAGGTGTGGGCGAAGGCCGAGAGGAAGAGGACGCCGGCGGAGTGGGCCCTCCAGTGGGTCTGGAACCACCCCGAGGTGAGCGTCGTGCTCAGCGGCATGAGCGAGATGAGGCACGTCAAGGAGAACATCGAGTTCGCCGACAGGTCCGGCCCCGGCTCCCTCACCCCGCACGAGCTGGCCCTCTACGAGGAGGCCAGGGAAGCCTACGAAAGGCTGGGCTTCGTGGGGTGCACCGCGTGCAGGTACTGCATGCCCTGCCCCCAGGGCGTGGACATACCCGCCATCTTGGGCCTCTACAACGAGTATTATATGGGTGGCCAGAGCGACGAGGTCAAGCAGCGGTACTGGGAGAGGATAGGGCCCGAGGCCCACGCCGACCAGTGCGTCGCCTGCGGCGTCTGCGAGGATAAGTGCCCCCAGGAGCTACCCATAAGGAAGTTCATAGGAGAGGCGAAGCGCATCTTCGCCAAGCCGCAGCAGTGAGGGGTGTCTAGGCGCCGGGGGCTCTCCGTTGAGCCCTCAGGAGGTCCCTGATCTCCCTCAGCGTCAGCAGCATCTCGTCGTCCAGACCCGGGCCCAGGGGCACTGGCTCCTCGACGGGGGAGATAACCTCGGTCCCCGTCGCGTAGGGCACCCTGTACTTCCTCAGCTCGTTGAGGATAAAGTCGCGGACCTCCTCGTAGAACACGATGCCCTCCAGCTTCTCCTCGGGCCCCGTCTGCTGGCCGCTGAACCCAGCGGTCTCGATGCTCACGTTGCCCAGCCCGAACAGTCTGTCGAAGGGCCCCGCGTGGCTAGCGATGTTGGTGATTGTCCTGAAGGGCACGTGCTTCCTGGTGATGGTCACTAAGCCCTTCTTGACGTAGACCTCGGGCATGGACTCGCCGGACTCGGAGATGACGCTGTACTCTATCCTGTTCACGTAGGCGGGGGTGAGGGCAAAGGCCGGGACGAGCCAGATCAGGTTCCCGACCATCAGCCAGCTGCTCATGGTCCAGAGCCACGTCCCCATGGACTGTATTGCGGAGGTCATCTCCCCGGGGTCCACGGCCTCGATGAAGTAGATGACGCCTACCGTGGACAGTATCGTAACCAGCCAGATGGCGGCGGCTATCGCGGTGTACTTCACCCACAGCTTGTAAACGTAGGCCCTCCCGGGCCTGAAAATCTTGCCGCTGGCAACCTTCTGGACCGGCGGCTTAATCACCTTCGACTCGACCTCTCTACCCATACTCACTTCCTCCTGTACCTGGGGACCTCCTTGGCCGCCAGCTTGTGGAAAAGGGCGGTGCTGCGCCTCGTCATGGGCAGCGCCTCCTCGTCGGGCCGGAGCTTCAGCCCGTACTCCCTCCGCACGGCTTCCAGGGCCTCCCTGCACTCCTCCTCCTTAGGGCACTCGGGGCACAGCTTGCCCGCGTAGCTTTCGTGCTCGTACCAGACCACCACCCCCAGTTCCTCCGTGTATACCATGTAGACCTGGGTGTTGGCCTGGTAGTCGAACCCGATGAGCAGCCCCTTGTAGTCCAGAAGGCTCTCCACGTCCAGCCTGTGGCTGTCGGCGTGGTTTCTGAGGACCCCAGCGATCTTCCGCCTGGCCCTGTTCAGGACCCTGCTCGTGTAGCTGGGAGTCCATCCCTCGGCCGTGTGGCCGTCGGCGATCTCGCTGGTGCTCTTCCCGGCGTGGAACTCGCCCCAGACGACGGCCTCGTGGCCCGACAGCAGCCCCATCGTGATTCCTCGGGATATTCGGTGCCGTACAGACGCCGGTATATCTATACATTATTTTAGTAAAGATTTACCTAATAAAGTTTGTGGTAAACACCTGAAAAGAGCCCACAACAAACCACTTAATCCGCAGCCCCCGCTTCAAAGAAACCCGGTCACCGGCAACCCCCTTGTTCCCTCTACAAGGAATAAGCAGATCAGGAACCGTAGCGCCAGAAACGCTTCTTACTGCCGTAGCAAGAAGACCCAATGCATAGATTCGAGCCCCGAACCCACGGCCACGGGGGGTGAGCCGCCAGACCATCCATATCATTCAAACACGGCATATGGCGCACCAACAGAGCGAGCGAAGCCACGGGGTTCAACTTGGACGCCTTCTAACCCATGCCCATCGCATATATGTTCAGGTACATGAAGCTCAGGAAACAACGTGCCGCTGAGGACCAGCCGCCTGACATGGAGGGGCGCGGAGGCGGTTTTCTCCTTCCCCCTCTAAAGACCTGCCGCCTCCGAGCACATGATCCTTGATGCCCGTGCATAAATGGGGTTTGCGGATGCGCCCTAACTAGGCGTACACTATAGGCGTAATACCTGTCCCTGATCCGTTTGAATCGGGATTAGGCGATCTTCGTGGGCCGCCTCCCGTGGACGCTCGCGTCGTACCGTATGGGCTCGCCTGCGCTCCACAGGAATATGTGGGCGGTGCCGACGCCCACCCGCTTGAACCGGCTCTTGAGCCTCTTAACCACGTAGTCGTAGTTGCTGCCCTTGCTCATGCCGTCCAGCCATATTCTTGGAAGCCGTCGTGGCACGTTTGAACTCCGACGTTATGTGTCATCGCCTCTATCTTCTGCCTGTTACTGATGATGCTCTTGTTTCCCAGCAACCGGTACCTCGAGCCCTGCCCAGACGGCTACAGGTGACGTTCAGTGAGTAACGTTTCTATAAGACGACGACTATGAGCGTCTCAGGTAACTGTTTTGGTGTATTGTACAAAGTGCGGAACCGAGAACGAGGACGACGCGGACGTCTGCAAGAACTGCGGGGCCAGCCTCCACCCCCCGGCATACAGGACAAGGCGGCGGGACTGGGACTACGACGACTACTTCGGCGGCAGGAACAGGATGACGTGGCAGCTACTCATAGGCGCGTTTCTGATTCTTCTAGGGCTCTCGTCGCTGCTGGAGGACATCTTCTGGTGGGCTGGATGGGACACGCTATGGCCCCTGTTCATCATAGCCATCGGCGTCATGATCATCAGCAACGCGTATGGCAGACACACCTGTTTTTCTTATCCGTTTTCTTGTTGTCTCAGCCTCTCGTAGAGCACTACGGCTGCGGCGACGCTCACGTTGAGGGAGGGTATCTTGCCCATGAGGGGTATCTTGACGAGGGTGTCGCATTTGTCGAGGAGGGTGGGGTTTATCCCCCTGTCCTCGCCGCCCAGTACGAAGGCCACGGCCCCCGTCAGGTTTACCCCCCAGTAGGGTGTATCCGCGGAGGCGTCTAATCCGACTACCGTGAAGCCGTCGTCTTTCAGGGCCTTGATGGCTGTGTAGAGGTTCTGTCTCCAGACGGGTACGTGGAGGCTCCCCCCCATGGAGACCCTGTGCACGGTGGGGCCGAGGTCGGCGCTTCCCCGCTTGGGTATGACCACTCCGTCCACCCCGGCGGCGTCCGAGGTCCGGAGTATGGCCCCCAGGTTGTGAGGGTCCTGCACCCGGTCCAGCAGTAGTATGCAGGCTTCCCTCCCCGTCTCTTTGAGGACCTTCTCCAGGCTCCACGTTGGGCTGGGCTCGACCACGGCTATGATTCCCTGGTGGCGTCCTGTCTCGCTCATCCTGTCAAGCTTCTGCCTCGTGACAGACTCGACGGGCACCTTATTTCTTGTGGCGGCGGCGAGGATTTCCTGTATCTTGGGGTCCCCCTGCTTTCCCTCCTCCACGCGGATGAGGGTCACGGTCCCCGCCTTCAGCGCCTCATGCACCGGGTTTCTTCCCTCTAGCTGGATCATGTACCCTGAACTATGTTTGCTTGTCTTAAAAAATGGGCTCTTACATGGCTTCCGCTTTGACTCGGCGCCACTGGCTCAGCGGCAACCCCAAGGACGTGTCGAGGACGACGGCCGACTCAGGTTGCCGGGGGCGCCGCCCAGGACGCATCCCCCGACCGGCGCCCACCAGTTGGGTCACCCTCTTGAACCCATCGACTGGAGGCGTATGCCCACGTTCTCTGGACGGCGTTTAAGTAAGACCTTGGGCGTCGGCTCGCGGCCCCTCGATGTAGCCAGATCGAGGACGGTCATAAGTGGAGTGCCTCAGGCCCGGTGAAGACGGCCACTATACTGAATGATTCTTAAGCAGGGGCGTGTATCCGTTCCTGGTGTCGGTTTGTCGGAGGGTAGCATGAAGAAGATGGGTGAACTACTGCGGCAGGGCGCCCGTATGCTCAGCGACGCTTGCCCTGAGTGCGGTACGCCCCTTTTCCAGCTCAGCGGCGGCGAGGTCATATGCCCCATGTGCAACAGGCCGGTGAGGTACGTCAAAGACGACGCCGACGTGCAGTCCATGACCCACAGGGGGAGGCTCGCAGAGTCTCTGCGCAAGAAGATCGACGAGGTCCAGAGGAGGCTGGACGAGGAGGACGACCCCTCAGCGATGGTCGAGCTCACGGACACCCTGATGAAGCTCATGGATGCCCTCGACAAAGCGAACAAGATGAAAGCCTAGAACATCGTTATCACGGTTATCCCGGCGACTATGACAAGGCACCCAGCCACAGTCCTAAAGGTTATCCTCTCGACGTCCCTGAGAAACAGGGCGCTGAGGACCAGCCCGAACAGGGGGTTGGAGCCGATAATGGCGGAGACCACCGACACCGAGCCGCTCTGGGTGGCCACGTACATGCTCACCCACGCGACGCTGTTGGAGACCCCCGCCGCCAAAAAGTAGGGCAGAGAGGCTTTCGATAGCCTGAGGTCATCCACCCTATTCATCAGCCTCAGCACGAGGGGGAAGGTGACAAGGCTCGCCAGCGCCCCCACGACGGCTCCCAGCACGGGCTCCGGCAGCATGGTCAGGGCCGCCTTCCGCAGGATGCTTGAGAGGGCGTAGAGGCTCGCGGCGGCCAGCGGGATGACGAGGTCGCCTTTCCTGACGCTGTCCTCTCCGCCCCAGCCGCTTATCAACGCGATCCCGGCGACCACCAACGCGGTGCCCGCCACGGTGCTCGCCTCCACTGCCTCGCCTATGAGGAGGGACGCGAACATGATGGTGAACAGCGGGTTGGTGCCGCTCAGGGACGTGCTTATGGGCACCCCCAGCCTGTCTATGCTCATATAGTTCAGGGTCCTGCCCATCGTCGCCGCCAACAGCCCCGCGACCACGAAGATGCCCACAGCTAACCAGCTGAACCCCGGCGGCGACAGCAGGAGCAGGAAGCCCAGGATGACCACCTGGACCCCGCTGATGACGAGGGCGGCGGTGACGGCCGTGGACCCGCTCAGCCCTTTTCGGACGAGCACCGCCGAGAGCCCAAAGCTGAAGGCCGTCATCAGCGCGTAGGCTTCAACCTGCAAACCAGATCCATCAAGGAAACATCATGCAGGATATAAAGATCGAGGTTGGGCGGGCTACTCGATGAACTGGGTCAGGGACTCCACCTTCAAGTCTCTCTCCTCCGGCTCCACGTTCAGCTCCTTCAAGAGACCCGACACCTGCCTCCAAACGACCTTCTCGACCTCATCGACGGGGAGACCGCCGTCCACCCTGTAGACCCTTGTGCCGCCGGCCTGGCCGACGACCACCTTCTTGGAGCCCAGAGGCAGGTCCACCAGGTTCAGCACCTCCAGGTAGACCTCCCTGATCCTCTCCTGCTGGCTGATGCTCTCGAAGTAGGAGTGGTCCTTGATGCGCACCTGGCCGTTGCTCAGCCTGGCCTGCCCCACCTCTGGCGACACGTCGAGGAACACGACGACGTCGGGCTCAAGCGCGTACCTGTTGATTACCTTGACCCAGTCCAGGTCCAGCTCCCTGCCCATTCCGCGGCTCTGGTACGCCAGCGAGCTGTGCACGTACCTGTCCGACACCACGACGGCGCCCTCCTCCAGCGCCGGCTTGATCCTCCTCTCCGTGTGGTCGGCCCGGTCGGCGGCGAACAGCAGCGCCAGCGCCTCCTCCGATACCTGCTCCTCCTCTCTGAGCACCCTCTCGATGAGGCGGCCCACGGGGTACACCTTCGTCGGCTCACGCGTGGCCACCAGGTTGTAGCCCCGCCTCTTCAGCCTCTTGGTGAGCCTCTGAAACTGCTCGGACTTGCCTGACCCGTCGATCCCCTCTATGACTATGAAGCAGCCTCCGCTCATCGTGGGCTCACGGCTCCCAAGATACCTCGTCTCCCGATATAAGGATGCGGTGGGGGTATTAGAGATTAGAGCTTGAAGCGTTCACGGTCGTAGTTGGTGAGGAACTCGGCGCCGCCGTTCCTTATCAGCACCATGTCCTCGACTCGCAGATAGTACTCGCCCCTGTGCCAGAGCTTGGGCTCAACGCAGAACACCATGCCGTCCACCAGCTCGTGGCTGTTCTCCGGCCTGAGCCAAGGGTCCTCGTGGACCTCGACGCCTATCTGGTGGCCCACCGTTCCGTCGGGCAACCTGGCGCGGAGCTGCTCGCCGTAGCCCTCCCTGTCGCAGATGAGCTCTATGCTAGGGAACACCTCGTTGACCCTGTGCACCTCGTCGCCTATGTCGTCCACGGTCTCCACCACGGCCGCCTGCAACGCCGCGTAGGCCGCCTCGACGTGCTCCTCGGGCTCGCCGTAGTAGAAGCTGCGGCCCCAGTCGCTGCAGTAGCCGTCGAGAACGAAGCCCACGTCGAAGGCAATGCTGGTGCCAGGCTCAAGGCCCTGCCCCTGATCGTAGTTGAAGACCTCGTCCGTTGGCTCGCCGCCCGACCTGCAGAAGCCGGCGGTGGCGGGGAAGCTGACGTCGCTGGCGCCGATCATCCTGCCCATGGTCTCTATCTTCAAGCCGGCGCCCCTCATGGTCTCCCCGGCGTTCATCTGGCCGACTATCCGGCTCATAACGTCCTCGGTGAGCTTCGCCGCCTTCCTAAGCCTGTCTATCTCCCCGGGCTCCTTGATCATCCGCACCTCGTCGAGAAGCCCCTCGGCGCTCCTGAAGGAGGCGCCCTTGCAGAGGGAGGCCACGGTCAGCGTGAGGCTCCCCCACGTGTACTCGCCGACGCCCACCTTCTTCGGCTCGTCCACGAGCTCCTTTACGATGTCCTTCACCGCAGGCGCGGGGTTCTCGAACATGCCTAGGACCCTCACCTCGTCCACCCAGCCCCGTCTCGCGTCCTTCGCCGAGGACATCCCGGCCAGGATTATCGGCTCCCCGACCGCCGGAACGAAGACCGTGTCCGCCGGGTTCGTCAGGTCTCTCCACCTCCGCCATTCGACGAGGGCGCCTGTGAGGTACTGATAGTCGGGGCCGGCGCCTAGGACGGCGAGATCCAGCCCGTTCTCCTCCATCTTCGCCTGGATTCCTTTAAGCCTGCGGCTGTAGTTGCCCATATTGATACCCACTCTATACTGATGTTAAAGCATTTATGACATTATACTCTGTATTCGGCGCACGTCGATGGGTATGGCAGCAGGAACCCATGCTCCCGCTCTGGATCAGGGCTATGTTTTCACGTCTCCAGCAGCCGGGTCATGGCCTCCATGTACCGGTCCCTCAGCCCATCCACCCTGGGCTCCGCCTTCCTGAACCATCTGGTCTTCTCGACGGATGTCTCGCAGCGTCCGTGGCCGTCCCCCAGCTCGACGTAGTTCTTGATATGTACTTTGAGGAGGGTCTTGGCTGCCTGGCCGGACTTGGTCATCTCCTCCTCGTAGCCGTAGTCGGGCTTCCCTATGATGGTGACCATGTCGGCGGCTTTGACGCCGTTCCTCGTGAGCTCCTCCGCTACCCGGCGGAGGCTGCCGCCGGTGCTGGACATGAGCTCCACGAGCAGCACACCGCCGCCCCGGGGGATGTCGTTGGCGTATAGGCGGGTCTCGCTACAGCCGGTCGTCTTCACTATCTCTATCTGGCCGGGGGGCGTGTAGCCGGATACATCGTCCACGTACTTGCGTTTGCCGATGACTGCCATGGGCTTCCGGGTCTTGAGGCAGAAGCTGGTGCAGATGGGTATGGCCATGGCCTCAAGGGCGCCTATTACGTCCACCCTGCTCATGCCGGTGACCGCCATCACGGCGAGGGCGCACTCGTCCAGCGTCCGTGCGTGGTGGAGGAACAGGCGTTCGCTCACCTCCTCGACGATGTAATAATAGTGAGGCACTCCGTCCACGACGTGGTTCGGCATGCCCTCGATGAGGCTGAAACCCTCCAGGTCGGGGAACCTCCGGTCCTTGAACTCGATAGCCTTCTTCCTATAAACCTCGACGCGCTCAAGCTCCCGCTGAAGCTTCTCAAGCAAAACAGTCATCCATGGATCGTTAGGCTGCGTGCCGTTAAGTCGTTAACGTTTGCTAAATGATCTCGACTGTTCCCTCGTTGCCGTTGACCCTGACCCTCATCCCCGTCCTTATTGCCTCCAAGGGGTCGCCGTCGAGCTTATCCACGAGCGGTATGTCGCTGATGACGCAGCCTGTGGCGATGATGGCCTCGGTCTCCACGTTGACTATGGCCGCCGGCGCCGTGCCCAGCTTCTTCATCCTGTATATGACGTAGCTGCCCACGGTGCTGCCTTTCCCCGTGGGAAAAACGAAGACCCTGCCGCTGATGTTTTCTCCGCAGCAGCAGTGCCCAGGCTCAGTGACGCAACCAGTCTCGGGGTCCACGCCGCCGTAGAAGCTCACAGGCTCCACGCTCACCAACGTCTCGCCCTCCGCTGAGCCGCCCATCACCCTGCGCCCCCTGAGTATCATCCCGCGGCCCCCTCCACCAGCTTGTCCAGAGTGGTGATCTCTGTCTCAAAGCCGTGGGCCACGCTGTAGTGGCCGCCCTTGAAGCTGTTGGTGGCCACGCCCTCCCAACCCATCTCGCGGAGGGGCGCCACCACCATGCACGTGTCCCTGTAGACTCTACCGCCGGCTTTCTCGATGGTCTTCACGTGGCCGGCTCTCGCCGCCTCTTGGTAGACGCCTCGGCTGGTGAACACCCAGAGCCTGCCCCCAAGATCCCTGCCCCTGGCCAGCTCGGCGGTCTCCGTCATCTCCCTCAGGCTGCAGTGGGGGCAGCCGACGCAGTAGGTGGGGTTCGAGGGGTCGCAGACGAGCCGCTCACGGGCCTCCTCCAGGTCGCTGCGCTCCACAGTCACCTCCTCGACTCCGTCGAGGTGCCCCGCCGCCCACCCGGCCTCCGGCGTTACACCCTCCCCGTGCCACAGGGCGACGCCGCCGCTGGTGGCGCACGCGGCACCGAGGGTCTTCATGGACTCCACGTCGGGGCTTCCCAGCCCCCTGAAGTACGGCACGGCACTTCCCAGAATCTTCCCCGTCACGTAGCCGAGAGCGCTGTAGTCCAGCCTCGTCTTCAGCTCGGCATCTATCTGGATGATCTTCCCAGGCCGGCGGTTCTCGTCCAGCCTGTACCCGTAAAGGGGAGTGAGGCCGGTGACGGCGGAAGCAAGAGTCGTGGGACCCGACTCCCTGTTGGTACGGGCACCAAGGACGCTGTTGCAGTAGCAAACGGCGTTGCTCTCCGCCCACGCCACCTGGGCGCCCATGCGGGGCACATGGCCTATCAGGTAAGGCGTGCACGTGCACGTGGGCTCGACCCCCATCCCCTTGAACGCCTCGATGACACGCATTTGGCCCTCGGCGAACTCTGGGGGCACTCCCATCTCCATCCACTTCTCCAGGTCCATGCCCGCCGGGTTCAGGGTCGCCCTGACGCGGCACCGTGAGCCCAGCTCCAACTGCTCCTCAAGCCACTCGGTGCCGGCGTCGCCCAGGTTCTTGTAGCTGACGCCGCTGATGTGAGCCGACTCCACGGGCACCAGCTTCTCGGCTCCGAAGACCTCACCCAGCGCCACGAGCAGCTCCATACCCTTCCTGACGGCGTCCCCGTCCTCCCCCTCCAGCATGCGCTCCTGGTCCCGCGCGAGAATCATCGAATCACTTGAAAAGGAAACCGGGAGAATATAAACACCCTCGACGATGATTCAACTGGATGTGAAGGGTATGTCATCGACGAGCACCATAGGCCGCGGCGTCACCCTCGGGAGGGGCGTCAAGATATGGCACCTCACCTACATAGGCGACAACACCAGCATAGGCGACGAGACCTCCATAGGCTCCCTCTGCCACGTGGACTCCGGCGTCACCATAGGCCGCAACTGCCGAATTCAGGGCATGGTCTACCTGCCGCCGGGCACCGTCATCGGCGACGACGTGTTCATCGGGCCAGGCGTCGTGTTCACCAACGACCCCTACCCGCCGTCCAAGAGGCTCAAGGGGGTCACCGTGGAGGACGGCGCCATATTGTGCGCGGGGGCGACCCTCCTCTCCGGCGTAACCGTCGGTAAGCACGCCATCGTGGGGATGGGCTCCGTCGTCACCAGGGATGTGCCGCCAGGCGAGGTCCACTACGGCAGCCCGGCGGCCCGCCGGTACGGCTACAGCGAGTACCTCGAACGCAGAAGGACATGGGAGGTCACCGAAGAAAGTGGCTGACCACCTTGTCCAGCGCCTCGGCCACAGCCTCAATCTCGTCCTCGCCTAGAAACGGGTGTATAGGCAGGCTGAGGACGCTCCTGCTGAGCCCCTCGGCTTCGGGACAGTCCGATCCGTCCCCCAGCAGGGGGTGACGCGTCAGTGGCAGGGAATAGTAGACGCCGCACTCGACGTTCTCGGCCCTCAGCGCCTCGACGAACCTGTTCCTCCCGCACCTGAGCCTCTCCAGGTCCAGCTTGACCGTGTAGCAGTTATAGCAACTCTCGACGTGGGGCATGATCCTCTGAGGGGTTGCACACCCGAGCCCGCCGACGACCCTGTCGTACTCTCGGGCTATCCTTCTGCGACGCGATATGAAAGAGTCGATCATGTCCAGCTGGCAAAGGCCCAGCGCCGCCCTCACGTCGTCGAACCTGTAGTTAACGCCCAGCTGCTCCCTCACCTTTCTCTCGGGCGCCTTGAAGCCCCTGATCCACCGGGCGTGCCTCTGGTCGTTGGCCGTGACCATGCCGCCCTCGCCCGTGGTGATCACCTTGCTCGGGTAGAAGCTGTAGCAGCACATGTCATGGACCTCGCCCAGCTCCCGCCCCATGTACCGGCTCCCTATGGCCTGGCAGCAGTCTCCAATCACGCACAGACCATGGTCCTCCGCCGCCTCGTTAAGCGCATCCATCTCGGCCACGCTACCGAAGAGGTGGACGGGCAGGACCGCCCTAGTTCTGCCGTCTATCTTCTCCGCCAGGCTGTCCACGTCGAGGAGGAACGTGGACGGGTCCACGTCTGCGAACACGGGCCTCGCCCCGCACCGGACGGCGGCGCCAGCCGAGGCAGTGTAAGTGAAGGCCGGCAGCACCACCCCGTCGCCCGGCTCCAACGCACACGAGTACGCCGCGGCGAGGGCGGCCGTCCCGTTGCACACGGCCACGCCGTCCAGCGCCCCCACCCTCCGGGAGAACCTTTCCTCGAACTCCCTCGTGGCGTCGCCCTCCCTGAGCATGCCCGAGGAAAGGACGTCACCCACCCGTCCGAGGCACTCTTCACCGAAGTGCGGCGTGGCCAGCCTCACAACAGTGGGCGAGGCGGGTGGTCCGCCGAGCAGAGCCAGCTCACCGCGCAGCATGGCCTATGCCTCTGTACGTGAATCCTTCGCCGCGGCACTCTCCAGGGTTGAAGACGCCTCTGCCGTCAACTATTACCGGCTTGTTCATCTTGTCCCTTAGCCAGCCCAAGTCGATCCCCCAGTACACGCTGTGGCGCGTCGTCACCACCACGCAGTCTCTGCCCTCCACCGCCTCGTCGAGGCTGTGGATGAGCGGGACTCCTTCCCAGCGCTCGATGTACGGGTCGTGGACCGCCGCGTCCCCGGCCTCCTGCCTCAGTAGCTCGTAAAGGGTGAGCGTGGGGCTGTTTCGGGCGTCCTCGGTGTCCCCCTTGAAGCCCAAGCCCAGGAGGACGATCCTAGCTTTGCTGAGAATAACTCCTTGCTCGCCCAGTGCATCTACGATTAGTCTCTTCATCTGCCCAGGCATGGCGTCGTTCACGGTCCGGGCCGCCGGGATGAGCCTCGGCGGGAAGTCTTCGTCCTCGTGGCCGTGGAGAAGCAGCCAGGGGTCCTTGGGTAGGCAGTGGCCGCCCACCCCGGCGCCGGGGAAGTGGACGCGCCTGTAGGGGTCGAGCCGGGGCTCGCCCTCGACGTGGGGTAGGCCGTTCACCAGCTCCCTGACACGATGGAAGTCCACCCCCATTCCGCCGCATATCACGGCGGCCTCGTTGGCGAAGGCTATGTTCACGTCCCTGTACGTGTTCTCGACGAGCTTTGCCGCCTCGGCGGTGGCTGTGTCGGTGGGGTGGACGCCGGCCGAGCATATGCTCCGGTAGAACTCGACGCCCCTAGACGTGCATCTAGGCGTGCAGCCTCCGACGACCCTTGGCAGGTGTCTGATGTTGTGCACGAGCCTCCCGGGGGCTACCCGCTCGTAGCTGTAGACGAGGCTGAAGCCGTCCCCGGCTCTCATTCTGCTTGAATCCTCCAACACGGGCTTCACGACCTTCTCAGTGGTTCCCGGCGGCACCGTGGACTCGAGGGAGACCAAGGCGCCACGCCTGAGACGGGAGCCAACCTCAGCCGATATCTGTCTCAGGTTCTCGAACCTAGGCTTCCTCTCCTCGTCTATGGGAACCTGAACGGTGACGACGACGCACTCCGCGTCTCCGCAGGCGTCGAAGCCGTCGGTCACGCGGAGACAGCCGCGGGACACGGCGCTGGATAGCAGTTCACCAAGCTCGGGCTCCAGCCTGTAGGGTGACACGCCCCGGTTGAGGAGATCGATCTTCCAGCCCGACCTCTCCGACCTCCTCTGCACTCCGACAACATCGAACCCTGGGACGCCGGCGAGGACGGCCGCCAGCGGCACCCCCACGTAGCCCATACCCACGATCACAACCTTCATCGCTATCCCTCACCCAAGCTCGGAGAGCCGAACCACGCGGCCATACTCAGAGCTGCGGAGCGCCGCCTCGCATATCCTCAGCGCGTTGACGCCGTCCACGCCCGTCACCGCTGGCTCCCTGCCGTCGAGGACGGCGTCCACGAAGTTCCTGAGCTCAAGCATAAGCGGCTCCCTGTACCCGTTGTCGATCATCGTGAACTCTTCAAGCCTTTCGACGCTGACCCGCTGGGACAGGTACTCGACCCTGATGACGCCCTCCGACCCCGTCACCGTGAGGCGCCTAACCTTCCTGGGCGTGAGCCAGTTGGCCTCCACGAACCCGGACGCCACGTCGTCATACATCAGGCTGAGGTGAGCGTAGTCCTCGAAGCTGTGGCTCAGGCTCCCACAGCGCGAGAAAACCGAGACCGGCTGGGCTCCCAACACCCTGGTCACGACGTCCACGTCGTGCATCGCCAGGTCCTTGACCACGCCGACATCGCCAAGCCTGTCGGGGCGTCTGCTGAGCCTGGAAGCGTGGACGGTGAGCAGCCGACCAACGCGGCCTTCCTCCACCAGCCTCAACGTCTCCGAGACCGCCGGGTTGAAACGCTCCACCAGCCCCACCGCCAAGACGAGCCCCTCCCTCTCCGAGAGCCTGACCAGCTCCTCGGCGTCCGGAAGCGTCGTGGCCATGGGCTTCTCCACGAGCACGTGTTTCCCTGCCTGCAACGCCTCGCGTGCCAGCCAAGAGTGGGTCACCGTCGGAGTGCAGATCGAGACGGCGTCCACCTCTTCGTCCCTGAAGACTTCTCCGGGTTCAGCGCAGCACTGTATGCCGAACCTCTCACCGGCGAGCCTCCGCCTACCGGGGTCCGTGTCGGCGATCTTCACCAATCTAGCTTTGTCTAATCCGGCGTAGACCCTGGCGTGGTTAACCCCCCAGACGCCGCAGCCTACGACGGCTACGCCGGCCTGATTCATGCCCCCCTGTCTGCGTACCTTAAACCAGTACTAAACATTTACTGTTAATATACGATAAAGTTAAGTGTATTTGTCGAGGATCTTCCGGATCTCCTCGCTCACGGGTATCTCGGCTCTCTTGAAGCCTGCGGGGTCCTTGAACATGGGCCGCGTCGCGTCTATCCCCACCTTGCACCCGAGCTCTTTCTCCTGGTCGGCCGCCGGGTCCAGGCTGGACACCCTGACGTTGGGCACCATGAGCAGGTCCTCGTCTCCCTTGAACCGGGTGGCTATGGCCCACTCCACCTGCTGCATGTCGAAGGGGTCGATGTCGCTGTCCACGACCACGGCGTGCTTAAGGCTGGGGTGGGCCGCGAATACCGCCATCAACACGTTCTTGGGGTCGCCCTCCCTGAACTTCTCGAAGCTCACCACACAGTGGAGCCACCCCATGCCGCCCACCGTCAGGTTCACGCCGCGGACGTGGGGGACGACGCCGCAGACGTACTCCCATATCCTGGGCTCCTGGGGCATCCCCATCATGAGCCTGTGCTCCGAGCCCGCGGGGAGCAGCCCCTGGTAGATGTAGTCCTCGCGGTGCATCGCCCCCACCACCTCTATGATGGGCTGCCGCCTCTGGACGTCGAAGGTGCCCGACAGGTCCACGAACGGCCCCTCCGTCGCCTTCTCGTCCAGCCTCAGCTTGCCCTCCAGCACCAGCTCGGCGTCCGCCGGCGCCAAGGCGTCCACGTGCTCGCACCGGGTGAGCTTCAGCCCGCCTCCGTGGAAGTTGTTCACCACGTCGAACTCGCTCGCGCCGAACGGCGCCGTCAGGCTGCCGGCGATCATGGTCGCGGGGTGAAGCCCGATGCTGACGCTAACGTCCAGGCTGCTCAGCCCCCCTTCCCTAGCCAGCTGCGTGAACCTGTAGAGGTGGCGGGGCACGATGCGTATGGCCAGCCTCCTCTCGTCCAGCACCAGGAGCCTGTGGAAGCTCACGTTCTCGTGGCCGCCGGGGACGCTGGTGTAGACTATGCCGGCAGTGATGTAGGGCCCCGGGTCTCCCTCGAAGTGTGTCAGGACGGGCACCTCATTGAGGCTGACCTCCTCCACGACCTCCTTGACCGGCCCGTCCCCGACCCTGCACTTCACCGGGTTCTTTGTCGCGTCGATGATCCTCTCGTAGAGGTTCTCGGGGGTGAGGCCCAGCCCCTTCAGTATCCGGTGCCTCGCCCCGCATACGCCTCCCACGACCCGGGTGTCCGTCTCCTTCGTCTTCTCGAAGAGCAGAGCCTTGCCGCCGTCGAACCTGTGCAACGCCGCCGGTATCTCGTACCTGGCGCTGAGGGGCTCCTTGATCCGGATCACCTCGTCGTCTATCTCCTCCAAGAAAGACCTTAAGTCACTCAACTCTTTCACCAGCCAACCTGTCCATCAACTCCAGCAAGGGTCTCCCAGCCTGGAAGCCGGCGGGGAGGTTGCTGGAGACAAGCACCAGCTTCCCGCAGCGTGAAGCAAGCCTCTCCCCCACCATCCGCGACAGCACCTCGTCCCTGTCCCCGAGGAGCTGGCTACTGGCCCTGTTGGGCAACGTGGCGGTCATGGAGCCTAGGCGGGGCCTGTCGCCCGCCCAGATAAGCGCTATGACGGCGTTTTCTAGCTCGGCCACCGCGCCGTACACCTCGACGCCTTCATGGGCTGTGGAGCCGGTGGAGAACTGGAGGCTCATTACATTCTCAGACGCGCATCGACTGTTAAGCCTATCCCTGAAGACTCTGCTTGGGATCATCGGCATGCCGCCGGGTATTCTTAATTTAAATAAGAGCCCATCGTATCCTAAGTAGCGGAGTCCGAGAAAAATTGACAGAGGACACACAGGAAACCCCCGTCAAGGCGCTGCCCAGCCTATCCAAGATGCCGCTGAGGCTGACGCGGGCGACGGCGATGGAGCTGGGGGTGCTGACACTCGTCTTGGTGATCGCGGCACTCGTCAGGGTGTTGCCCCTCCAGTACGGGCCCTACTTCACGGCCTACGACCCGCTGTTCCAGTACCGGGCCACCGAGTACGTCGTCGAGAACGGGTTCGGCGCGTGGCGGACGTGGCACGACACCCTGAGCTGGTACCCCATGGGAAGGAACGTGGCCAACAGCGCCTATCCCGGCGTCCCCTTCACCGCAGCCTTCCTTTATATGGTCGTCAAGACCTTCATACCCTCGGCTACTGTATACCGTGTCTGCCTGTACTTCCCTCTGTTCATGGCGTCCCTGACATGCATCTCAAGCTACTATCTGGGCAAGGAGCTGAAGGGCAAGGCGGCGGGGCTCTTCGCAGCCATATTCATGGCGATCAACCCGGCGTTCATCGGCAGGTCCACCCTGGGCTTCTTCGACACAGAGACCATCGGCATATTCTCCATGGTCACCATCGGCCTCTTCTTCCTGAGGTCCATCGACGAGGAGAGGAGTCTGGAGCACCGCGTGGCCTACGGGGTGCTCTCCGGGCTCACCCTCGGCTACATCTTCGCTTCCTGGGGCGCCGCCCGGTACATGAACGGCCTCCTCATACTCTACATGCTCCTGCTGCTCTACACAGAGAGGTTCGAGGTCAGGCACCTCATCACCTACTGCCTCACCATCGGATTCGGGTTCCTCATAGTCCTCATGGTTCCCAGGCTCGGAGTCAACTCCCTCATCACCATAGACAACCTGGCCGCATTCGGCCTGGTGCCCGTCATGGTGGGGTACGAGCTAGTCAAGGACAGGGTGGACGTCAAGCTTCTCGCGAACCTCGCAGGGGCCGCCATAATACTGGGCGCCTTTGTCATCTATCTTCTGCCAGCCATCGGCGTGAGGATACCCATGACCTACAAGTTCCTCAGGGTGCTCAACCCCTTCACCTCCATAGAGAACGCCCTATACCAGTCGGTGGCGGAGAACAAGGTGGTGGCGTGGGCCAGCCTCTTCAACAGCTTCGGCGCGGTGCTCGTACTCGCAGCCGCCGGGGTCTTCTTCTCCGTGAAGAACCAGAACGAGAAGAACATCTACGGCGTCCTCTTCTTCATGACGTCCCTCTACTTCGCCGGGGTCATGGTGCGTCTGAGCCAGATACTCGCGGCCCCCGCCTGCATAATGGGCGCGTACGGCCTGGTCGAGGTGGCGAGGCCGTTCTTCGCCACCACCGTCGAGGCCGGGGGAGTCAGCAGGAGGAGGAAGAAGCGCAGCGCCGTGTTCGGGGTCAACAAGTACCTCGGAGTGTTGTTCATCCTGTTCATCGTCGTCGGGTTCATGCCCGGGATACGGAGGGCCGTGGGCACGGCAGACGCCCCCACGAGCCTCGCGGACAGCGGGATACCATACAAGATCGGCGGCGAGTACTCAAAGGACTGGCCCGAGGCGCTGGAGTGGATGAAGGGGAACGTGGGCGACGACGAGATCGTGTGCAGCTGGTGGGACTACGGTTACTGGATCGAGGCCATGGCCGGCAAGACCACCATGGCCGACGGCGCCACCCAGACCGAGAGGCAGCTGGAGATGATAGGCAGGATAATGATGCTGCCCCAGAACGAGTCCATCAAGCTGCTGGAGAGGTACGGCGCCGACTACATCGTCGTCTTCTACGCCTTCAACCCCAACAACTTCTACGAGTCTCTCAGGGTCGGCGACGACGTCAAGTGGACGTGGATGGTCCAGATCGGCAGACTCGAACTGAGCGAGTACCTCAACTCGACCACGGGGGAGTACAAGGACGCGTACTTCGAGTCAACCCTCGCGAACCTGATGTACAGGATGGCCGACGGCCGGTACTTCGAGAGGGCCCACGCCTCGCCGAACGGTTACGTCGTGATCTACAAGATCCACTACCCGGACGAAGATGCCTGACCTGCCGCTCCCTGAGGACCACCATGCATGCAGACCAGAAAGGTTAAGAACGGTCCGAGTATTGCATATTTTGATTCGTTGGGTGCAACGGTAGGATGCCGCCAGTGAACAGGTTGAGCCGTTTATATGAGCAAGGTGAAGAAGACAGAGTATAGGCCCGCCCCGGTCCGCGAGACCCTCATACAGATGAAGGACATCTCCGAGCTGATGATCGACCTCGCTTACTCGGCGGCCCTCTTCCACAGCAAGGAGCTGGCCGAGGAGGTCATGGCGCTAGAGAACAAGATCGACGACCTCGTGTACCTGCTGTACATGAACCTAATGCTCGCGGCCAGGGACAGGTACGACGCCGAGACCCTAGCGGGCGTAGCCAAGGTGGGCAGCCTCACCAACGCCATAAGCGACGCCGCCGCGGACATAGCGAGCCTCGTCATCCGCGGCATAGAGGTGCACCCCGTTGTGCGCGAGGTGTTCCAGAGGGCCGAGGAACACCTGGCGAGGGTGGTCATCTCAGAGGACTCCATCCTCGCAGGCAAGACGGTGGACGACCTCGACCTCGCCGCCGAGGTGGGCGTGGACATAATAGCCATTAGGCGAGGCGCGCACTGGCACATAAACCCAGACAAAGAGATACTCGTGCCGGAGGACGTGCTCGTGGCCAGGGGCACCGACGAGGGCCTGAAGATACTCGTAAAGGCCGCGAGGGGGGAGGTGGACACCCTTGAGTGAAGCCGACATGCGGCACTGGGAGCGTATCACCAGCGACCTCGTGAAGCTGAAGAACACCAGCGAGATGATGATGGACATAGCGTACTCCGCGGTGCTGCTCAACAACAGGTACCTCGCTGAGGAGGTCCAGACACTGGAGGAGGAGGTGGATAGCCTGCACATCGATTTCCAGTCCAGGGTTCTCTCCAGGACTGACGAGGAGGTGGACCCGCTGAGCCTCCTGGGCATCATCAGGATGGGCAACGTCACCGAGCGCATAGCCGACGCCGCCTCCGAGATAGCGGAGGTGGTGCTCAGGGGCATAGAGCCCCACCCCATACTCCAGATGGTCATCCAGGACGCCGAGGAGACCGTGGAGAGGGTGACGGTGTCGAAGGACTCGCCCGTGGCGGGCAAGTCTTTGAAGGAGGCCAGGATCGCCGACGAGACGGGGATGTGGATACTCTACATCAGACGCGGAGAAAGATGGATGAAGCCCAGGCCAAGCACCGTGCTGCTGCCCGGCGACGACGTAATAGCCTCAGGCTACAGCGAAGGCGAGGAAGACCTGAAACAGCTGCTCTCCGGTAAAACAGAATAAGGCTACTCGGCTTCTTCCGCTTCAGGGGCCTCGGCCGGCGCCGGCTCCTTCTTCGCCTTCTTCTTGCCCTTGGGGGCCTCGACCACGGTGAAGTTGAGGAACGCGATCTCCGCGTTCACCGTGTTGCCGCGCACCACCTTGCGTTTCTTCTCCCCTTTGTCCTTGGGCTTGTAGCCCACGCCTCCGCTGAGGATGACACGCGCCTTGGCGCTTCCGTGGACATCTGGCCGCATGGGGATGCCGTCCTTGTCCGTGCCCCCGGTGAACTTGATCCTGTATCCCTGCATACCCGCCACGGCTCCCTCGACCACCTGCCCTATCCTTGTTCCGTAGAGGGCCCGCAGCTGCTGGTCGTCTATCTCCACCCTCTGGCTCTTCCCATCGGCGGGGTTTGAAACTACGAGTACCGGCATATCATATTCTCCTATACTGCCCAGAGCACGTCTGTCCTCCGCTTCAACTCTACGAGTTCTTTTAAGGCTTCCGCCTGCTTCTCGGTGAGCCTCCCCGCGAACTTGGTGCGGAGCTGCTTGGCGTCCCGCTCCGGGATATCGACATACAGGACATCTCGCTCTTTAATATGTCTACCTACGATGGGCTGGGGCATGGCGACGGCCACCTCCTGGCCTTCGTCGGCCCGGGGGATGGCCTCGCCCCGGTCCTGGATCTGGCTTATCCTGCCGATCCTGTCCCCCTCGGTGTTGATCATGTTGACGCTGGGCGTTATCTGGCCGGCCAGCACCCTGGCGCCGAATATGGCGGGCTTGGCCCTCCTGAATATGTAGCCGTCCATGATCTCGATCTTCCCAGGCTTGACGAGGGCGTCGAACTCCTTGCGGGCCTTGGCCTCCCGCTCCCCCTCCATCCACCGGACGTAGTCGTCCATGAGGTTGTAGATTATGTCGTTCCAGAACACCTGTATCTTGTTGTCGCGGGCCTCCTTCTCGGCGTCCGGGAGCACCTTGACGTTGAAAGCCAGGATGGCGCCGTAGAGGGGCTCCTCGTGCTTAACGCTTATGGCTTCGACGACGTCCCTGCGGCTCACGTCGCCTATGTCGGCTATCCTTATGGGGACCTCCCTCTGCCTGAGGCTCTCCACCGTGGCCTCCAGGCTTCCCAGGGTGTCAGTCTTCAGTATGACGCCCACGTTGTCGGTCTGGACCCTGAGGCGCTCCATCTCCGAAGCCACCTCGTCCACCGCCTTTTCCAAGGTCATGTCGCCGCCGACTGCCAGGAGGAGCGAGCCGGGTATAGCGTCGTCTATGTCAGGTGCCGCTATCTTTATTCCGGCGGCGGCGTGGGCCTCATCGATGCTGTTGAACTTCTTGCGCGGGTCCCTGATCTCGTCGAGGGGCTGGGGCACCAGTATGGCCCTGATCTTGGTGGTTATGGGGCCCTCTTTGCCGCCTATCACGATGGTGTCGTCCGCGTTCAGGGTGCCGTCGTAGATTATGGCGTTGAGGGTGGTGCCCAGACCCACCTCCTCCTTTACCTCCAGCACGGTTCCCAGAGCCGGCCCCTCGGTGACCTCCAGCTTCTCTGTGAGGTACTGCTGGGTCAGCCCTATGAGCACGGCGAGGAGCTCCCCGATGCCCTCACCAGTCTTGGCGCTCACGGGGACTATGGCGACGTTCTTGGTGAAGTCCCTGACCCTGTCGAAGCGCTCGCTGCTGAAGCCCTCCCGGCTGAGGGTGCCCATCATGGTGTAGAGCCTGTTGTCGAGGTCCTCCTTCACCCACTTAGACTGGGAGTTGTAAGCCTTCATGAACGGCCTGTTCTCCTCCGAGACCCAGCCGTCGATCCTGTCGATCTTGTTAGCCGCGACTATGAACGGCACCTTCCGTGACTTGAGGATGGTCAGGGACTCGTAGGTCTGGTTCTCGAAGCCGTGCATCGCGTCCACCACCAGGATGGCTATGTCGGCCACGCTGCCCCCCCTGCTGCGGAGGTTGGCGAAGGCCTCGTGGCCCGGCGTGTCCACGACCAGAAGCCCGGGCACCTTGATGTCAAAGTTCACGTTCTGCACCAGCTGCCGGGTTATCGCTACGAGGGTGTCGAACGGGAAGTAGCTGGCGCCTATCTGCTGGGTGAGGCCGCCCGCCTCCCTCAGCTGGACGGCTGTGCCCCTGATCTTGTCGAGCAGGCTGGTCTTCCCAGTGTCTACGTGGCCCAGCATGCAGACTATAGGCTGTCTTATCGGCACTTTGAACACCCGGCTCTATGAACAGCGGAACCGTTAATATAGGTATCTGGGACAGGCGCACATTCCATCTGGGTTTTACAGGGGGAGACACGGCGTCATTCTATCCACAACCAATGATCCATAGTTTCATAAACGTTAGCGGTTACTTGATCCGAGGAACTCAGATGTCCATCCTGGATGTACAAGACCTCCGCATGTACTACTCGACCCTTAAAGGCGACGTGAAGGCCGTCGACGGCATCACCCTTGAGATCGAGAAGAGAGAAGCCATAGGGCTCGTGGGAGAGTCCGGCTGCGGGAAGACCTCCCTAGCCCTCACGATAATGCGGCTGTTCCCATACAACGCCAGGATCGCCGGCGGGAAGGTGCTATTCGAAGGCGACGACATACTGAGGATGGACGAAAAGAGGTTCGACTCGGACTACAGGTGGAAGCGGCTTTCCTACGTCTTTCAGGGAGCCATGAACGCGTTAAACCCAGTGTTCAGGGTAGGCGACCAGATCGCCGAGGCGATAACGCTCCACGAGGATGTGGAGAAAGAGGAGGCCATGGGGCGGGCGAGGGATCTGTTCAAGCTGGTGGGCATCGACCCCGAGCGCGTCTCAAGCTACCCACACGAGCTGAGCGGGGGGATGAAGCAGAGGGCGATGATAGCTATGGCCCTGGCCTGCAACCCGGACTTCATCATAGCCGACGACGGCTCTGGACGTCATCGTTCAGGCCCAGACCCTCCAGGTGATAGACAGGCTGAGGAGGAAGCTCGGCCTAACGATGATGCTGATCACCCACGACCTCTCGGTGGTGGCGCAGACCTGCACGACGTGTGCCATAATGTACGCCGGGAAGGTGGCCGAGTACACCGACATCAACACTGTCTTCGAGGAGCCCCTCCACCCCTACACCAAGGCGCTGACCAGCGCCTTCCCCAGCATCAAGGAGGAGAGACGGGAGCTGGAGTCGATTACGGGGGCGCCGCCCAACCTCTTGAACCCCCCCACAGGTTGCAGGTTCCACCCTAGGTGCCCGTACTGCATGGAGATATGCAAAGAGGAGGAGCCCAAGTACAAGGACCAGGGAGGGAGGCACTTCGTCGCCTGCCACCTGCTGGAGTAACATGGTGATGCGTGAATGTCAAAATATGATGTAGAGCTGAAGGTCGTGGACCTCAAGAAATGGTTCCCCGTGAGGATGGGGGTCGTCTCTAAGCTGTTATCGAGGAAGCCGAAACACGTCAAGGCCGTGGACGGCGTGTCGTTTGAGGTGAAGAAGGGAGAGATCTTCGGCCTGGCGGGGGAGAGTGGGTGCGGAAAGACCACTACCGGCAAGACGGTACTCAGGCTCTTGGAGCCCACGAGCGGCGAGATCTACTTCCAGGGAGAGAACATCACAAGACTCGGTAAAACCGAGATAAAGGACCTCAGGAGGAAGATGCAGATTGTGTACCAGGATCCCTACGAGTCGCTGAACCCCAGGATGACCGTCTACGACACCATCTCCGAGCCCATCGACATCCACCGGCTCGCGGACTCGCCCTCAGAAAAAG
>CAZBUI010000008.1:0-24064 GCA_964495055.1 uncultured Candidatus Bathyarchaeia archaeon
TCCATCGACGTCTTCTCCTGCAAACCCTTCGACGCCGAACAGGCGTTGAGCTACATACGAGGCAGGATCAGCCTCACCCGGGTGAACACCCAAACCCTGACTCGAACCGAGTCGTGGTGATGTGAGGCGCTGTCACATGGACGGCTCAACATATTCAACGTAACACGGCAGCCGTATATAATAGACAAAAATAGGCGTAGCTGCGTGAAACATCGGGCTCGCACGGACGCGTATTATAAAATTTCGTTAATCCAGCCTAAATTTTATATACAGACTTGACATCCATTCACAGATGTCCAACTTTAAAATCACAGAGAAATGTGACCTGAACACACAGGACTACCTCATAGAGGTGGAGGCACCCCACGTCGCCGAGAGGCTCAAGCCGGGCCAGTTCGTCGTCCTCATGACCCACGAGAAGGGCGAGAGGATACCCATGTCCGTCCAGAAGGCCGAGGACGGCAGGATAACCATGTTCATCAAACGCCTCGGCAAGACCAGCCTCCAGCTGGACGACTACAGGGTCGGGGACTCTTTATACCAGGTCGTGGGCCCCATGGGCAACGCCTTCCCCATCCAGCGGTACGGCACCGTGGTCTGGTGCTCGGACCTGGTCTGCGGCCACGCCGAGAACTACGCGTACTGCGAGGCCCTGAGCAGGGTCGAGGGCAACCACGTCATATCCATACAGACGTTCCCCACCAAAGACGACGTCTACGGCGAGGAGGAGCAGAGGTCAGTGAGCCACGAGTACCACATAACCACGGTGGACGGGTCCTACGGCAAGAGAGGCCACTACAATGACGTCCTCAAGAGCCTCCTCGAAACGCGAGACATCGACGTGGTGCTGGGCTGCGGGCAGATAGACAAGCTCAAGGATATGGCGGACATCACACGGGAGCACGGCGTCAAGGCGTACTCGGTGCTCCGCCAGATAATGGTGGACGCCACCGGGATGTGCGGCGCATGCAGGGTCTTCATAGACGGCCAGATGAAGCTCACCTGCATAGACGGACCCCTCTTCGACGCCCACAAGGTCAACTTCGAGGAAGTGATCAACAGACTCGGCATGTTCAAGCAGCCGGAGGCCGCCGCCAAGGAGGCGTACCTCCAAGCTAGGGAGGGATCGTGATGGAGAGGGAACGCGTGCCCATGCGGGAGCAGTCCGTCGAGGAGCGTATACACAACTTCAACGAGGTGCCCCTCGGCTACTCGGCGGAGGAGGCCGTGGAGGAGGCCAGGCGCTGCCTCCAGTGCGCCAAGCCACCGTGCATGGAGCACTGCCCGGTCCTGGTGGACGTCAAGAAGTTCGTGCAGGAGGTCGCTGAGCAGAGGTTCAGGGACGCATACATGACGCTGAAGGCGAGCAACCCCATTCCCAGCATCGCCGGAAGGGTCTGCCCACAGGAGCACCAGTGCGAGGGCGCCTGCACCCTGGGCCGCGTCGGGGAGCCCATAAACATTGGGAAGCTGGAGTCTTTCATCGGCGACTGGGCCATGGAGAACGGCGTCGAGGAGCCCATAATGATAGAGGAGCGGCCGGAGAAGGTGGCCGTGATAGGCTCGGGGCCAAGCGGCATCAGCTGCAGCGTGGACCTACGGAAGCACGGCTATCAGGTCACCGTCTACGAGGCCCTCCACAAGCCAGGCGGTGTCCTCCAGTACGGCATCCCAGAGTTCCGCCTCCCCAAGGAGGTGGTGGACAGGGAGCTCAGATACCTTGAGAAGCTGGGTGTAGAGATAAACCTCAACAGGATCGTCGGCCTCAACATCACCTTCGACGAGATCCTCTGCGAGTACGACGCCGTCTTCGTCTGCACGGGCGCCGGAGCGCCACGATTCATGCGGATACCCGGCGAGGAGCTCAACGGCGTCTACAGCGCCAACGAGTTCCTCATACGCACCAACCTGATGAAGGCGTACAGGTTCCCCGACGAGTACGACACCCCCATACTCGTAGGCAAGAAGGTGGCCGTAATCGGCGCAGGCAACGTAGCCATGGACGCCGCCAGGTGCGCCCTCCGGTACGGCGCCGAGACCCACCTCCTCTACAGGAGAACCAGGAACGAGGCACCCGCCAGGGCTGAGGAGTTCGAGCACGCCGTCCAGGAGGGCGTCATCTTCCGGGAGCTCATCAACCCAGTGAGGATAAGAGGCAGGTCTGGCTGGGTCGAGGGCCTGGACATGATACGCATGACCCTAGGCGAGCCCGACGACAGCGGTAGGAGACGGCCCAAGCCCATCGAGGGAAGCGAGTTCACCGAGAGGTTCGATACCGTCGTCGAGGCTATAGGCACCCTGCCCAACAGGCTGTTCCTCGAACGCGCCGAGGGCCTCGAGGTGAACAGGTGGGGCGGCATAAAGGTGGACGAAGACCTCCAGACCAGCATCCCCGGCGTATTCGCGGGCGGGGACAGCATCAGTGGCGGCGCCACAGTCATACAGGCGCTGGGCGAGGGCCGGACCGCCGCCCAATCTATACACAGGTACCTGTCCGGGAAGCGGGGCTGAACCCCCTAGCCTTTCCTGGGCTCGACGATGAAGAACGCCGGCACCATGGAGACTAGGGTAACGCCAGCGATGTATGTGAACCCCCAGCCGAACCCGAATATCTGGTCCAGCTGGCTGGGCTCCACCGAGTCCGACAGCACGTTCTGCACCACACGGTCTGAATCAGGAACCCTATCATGAAAAGCACCGCGGCCAGGAGCCACAAGTCCGTCACGAACTGCATGACGAAGTAGAGGACGCTGGACCCCGCCATGACGCCTATTATGAGGGGCTTCCGGTTCACCCTGTCGCTGAGATACCCCCCAAAAAAGAACGGCCCCAGCACCCCGCCGAATAGCATCACAGAGTAGAGGAGGCTGCTGGCCTCGGCCTCCAGCCCCAGCACGTTGATGAAGTACAGCGGCAGGAACGTGCGCACCCCCATCCTGAAAGCCATGACGCTCCTCAGGGCGCTTATAGCCATGACGTTGCGGTTGCGCAGCGCCTCCCCGAGCCCGACCATGCTGAACGCGTCCCTGGTCCTCGCCTCGGCCGACTCACCCCCTTCACTAGGAAGATCAGCACAAGCGAGGCGACGAGGGCGGGGCGGCCAGCCGCTCAGGATGGACCTCCAGCCCAGCCTTATCACTAGGTACGCCGCCAGCAGCGGCGTGAGGCTGAACGCCAGCGAAGGAACCGACTGGTTGAGCCCCAGCATCCTCCCCCGCTTGGAAGGCTCCGTCGCTGTGGTGCTGATAGACGCCCCCATGGGCGTTGCGTGCTGCGCCGACGCCGCCGAGGACGCTGAGGCCCAGGAACTGGTAGAACCCCCTGCTGGCGCTGGTGCCCGGCTCCACCGCGTACACGTATTTACGGGAGATCACGGTGATCATCGAGCACAACGCCTACCACTTGGGCGAGATAAGGACATCAGGAAGGCTCTCGGCGACTGGAAGTATCAGTCCGAGTCCATCACGTTTAAGAAGTCTTCGTCGCAGGCGCTGGCCCCATGTGGACGCCGTTTAAAGGGCCCCTCACACAATCAATCCCCTTTAAAAGTGTCAATCCCTAAGGTATACTGGATTCTTGGCCGAGCCACGCCCAGGCGCGGAGGCAAGCGTCTCAGTGAACGGCAATGAAAAACACGCTAGACAAAGCAGGCCGCGAGGCCCTCCTCGACGGCATCAGCAGGAACCTCAGCTACGCCGAGATAGCCGCCCGGCTGGGCGTCAGGCGAGGCGTCGTTCTCAACGACGTTAAGGCCATGCGCAGGAGCAGAGACCCCGACCTGCGCGACGCCCAGCGCAACGGCCAGGCCAAGGCCGACGACGAGAAGCAGCTGGTCTCCCAGAGACTCGAGGAGAGGTTCCGCAGCATGACGGGCATGACCCTCCGCGAGAAGTCTTTCCGGAACATGGTTCACTTCTACAAATCCGAACTAATGACGGTGCTGAAGAGCGACGACCGTGAGGACGCCGTAAGGAGCCTCCCCAAGAGCACCCGCAGGACGCTCATGCACAACGGCATACTCACCAAACGGAAACCCGAGGTCACCCAACGAGCCCGGGACCAGCTTCTATAGAGGGTAAACCCAGCCAAGCCCATTCACCGTGAGATCCTCGATGGGACCATGGAGGTGGAGAGGCACGGCGGCATGTCATTCCATGAACGGGGCGTGTTGAGCGAGGTTTTACTAGAAAAGGATCACTTTTCGGAGAAACAGGTCTTTCGTTAACCCTCTGTCGGCGTGAGCAGGATTTTTAAAAAATTATTTTGGTGTGGTTAATAGACCACTAGGCCTTTCAGGTACTTGTCCAGTTTGTTGCTGGTTATCTTCTCGAAGGCGTCAGGCAGCTCCTCCAGCTTGAACTTGTGCGATATCAGGTCCTTCACGGGTATCTTTCCGGACGCTATGAGGTCCATGGAGAGCCGGCCGCGTGAGGGGCCGCCGCTGCAGCCCACCAGCGCCCTGTCGCCGTAGTGGATCACGTTGGGGTTGAAGGTTATCGTCGTGTCGAGGGTGGCGCCGCCGAACAGCACCGCCCGGCCTTGGTTTCCCAGCATGTTCATGCCCTGGAGTATCGCGGTTGGGACCCCGACGGTGATCACCACGCCGTCGGCCATCCTGCCTTTGGTTATCTTTTTCACGGCTTCCACCGGGTCCTCCTTCGAGGCGTCGATGACGTGGTCCGCGCCGTACTTCTCGGCGAGCTCCAGACGCCAGTCCACCATCTCGGTGACTATGGTCGTGGCGCCTATCATCTTCGCGATCATTATCTGGGTGAGGCCCATCTGGCCCGCGCCGATGATCACGATGGTCTTGCCGATGCTCCCGCCGGCCTGGTCCACGACCGAGTGTATCCCTACCTCGACGTTCTCCACGAAGGTGCCTTCCAGGTACGATGCGCCGTCCGGTATCTCGACTAGAGCCTCCTGGATGCGCTTGCCTCTCCTGGTGGCGTGCAGCACGTTCACCTTGTTGTACTCGGCGTATCCGCCCCAGCCGATCCCTCTGACGCGGGTTCCCACCTCGGGGTACTCGACGCTCTCGCCTGCCTCGACCACGTCCCCCGCCCACTCGTGCCCCATGTTCATGGGGAGGTGGAGGAGGGGGCTGCCCTTCTTGCCGAAGGTATACTTTCTCAGGTCCGTTGGGCAGATGGCGCAGGCCTTCAGCTTGATGAGTACGTCTGTTGGGCCACACTCGGGCTTTGGCGATTCTATTAGCTTCATGTCTTGTGCTTTGTAGAGCAATACTTCTTTCATTTTAATAGACAGCCAATGAATACCACTTGATTGTTTTAAAACATTTATTATTTCCCATATATACTGGTATTTAGTAAAAGTACCAAGTTAGTTCTATGGTTCTATGAAGGATATCAAACATTACAGATATGTTAAAAAATTGATGAGAGGGAGCTGTTAAGCTCGTTTAAGGCTTCTTCAACGGATGCGCGTGTATAAGACAGGGTACAATAGTTCCGCGTAACTAGGAACGCCCCGTGCTCTGTTTTCCTGTGTAACCTGGTTGTCACGCATAAATATACGTGAAACAATGAGTCACGTGAAACCACATGATAAAAGGGATCGCCTACGTGGGAATCGCCGTCAAAGACATAGAGCAGGCGAGGGAAGACTTTACGCAGAAGCTGGGCTCAGAGATCATCAGGGGGGACCAGCGAGAAAGACAAAGTGAAAAACACCTACCTAGCCTTGGGGGAAGACTTGTTCGAGCTTATGGAGCCTTACAGCCCCGAGAGCCCGGTGGCTCGGTTCATGGAGAAACGAGGAGAAGGAGTCCAGTACGTCGGCCTCGAAGTCACGGACCTAGACGAGACGGTGGCAGAGCTGAGTGGGAAGGGGGTGAGGTTCACGTCCGAGGAGCCCGTGGAGTACCCCAACGGGAGCAGGTGGGCGTTCATACATCCCAAAGAGATGCACGGGGTGCTGTTCGCCCTCATAGAGAACCCGGTGTAAAGAAAAACTTATTCCGGTTAATTCAACTTACTTGACTACTAGTACGGGTACCTTGGACTCTTCCACAACGTGCTGGCTTACGCTCCCCAGCACGAACCCCGCCAACCCGCCCAGCCCCCGGCTGCCGATGACCACCAGATCAAACCCGCCCTCCTCCGTCTCGGAGACGATTGCCTTCCCGGGTCTCCCCCACAGGAGCTTGGATGTTATCTTCAGGCCGGGGTGCAGTTTCTCAGCGTCTCTCAACGCCTGGCTCAGCATCTTCTCGTCGTTCTCCCTGAGCTTGGCCATGTACTCGTCTATCCACTCCGGCGCAGAAACCGGTTCCTCCGAGTCGTCGGCGCCCGGCTCTGGTTGGTCGTACTCCTCCGAGTAGCTCGTGACGTGCAGTATCTCCAGCTCAGAGCCGTGTACCTCCGCGAGCTCCAGCGCCGTCTGCAACGCGGTGTGAGCGTGCCTCGACCCGTCGATGGGCACTAAAACCTTGTCGAACAACTCTATCGATACTCTCTCCGAGTTTCGGTTATTTAAGCTCAGACACACGCCCGGAACCCGAGACCGAACAGCGGAGACGTCGATGGATGACGCAGTAACCCGCCGAGAAAACGATATAAACACGACTTCTAGGTGAATACCAATGTACAAGGTATCATTCCAGACGAACTGCTACACTTGGGTGCCACAAGGGTACACCCGCCTATACCCCGGAACCGGGTACACGCTGGACTACGCCCTGCGAAACTTGGCGGAGACCGGGTACGACGGAGTCGAGATCGACTGCGCCCACATACTGGACACACGGCTATGGACGACCACCAAGGCCCAGAGACGAAGCCTCAAGAACGCGGTCACCGACCTCGGCCTCGAGGTGGAGGCCTTCAGCGCCCACGAGTGGCCCCTGCAGGGGTATTCCTTCACGTCCAGCGACCCGGAGACCAAGAGGCTCGGCATGGAGTGGACCAAGAACATCATAGACCTGGCCGCGGATTTCGGCACAAGGATAGTGACTACCCACGTCCCTTCGCCTAGAGTCCGCTGCGCGAATCTCCTGCCGGGTATGCCCCGCGGCTTCTTCAAGTCGAACGCTGCGGGAGAATGGGGGCGGACGTCCTTCCCGTCCGTGTCCTACACCGACGAGGAGAGGGAGCTGGTGGCACGCTCTGTGGGGGAGTGCGCCGACTACAGCGGCGACCGGGGCGTGTTGTTCGCCATAGAGGAATACTCCGCCGACGGCTACTGGGAGGAGTTCATCAAAGACGTGGGGTCCCCCTCGCTGAAGATAAACTTCCACGTCAGCGCCGTCTGGAGACGCTCAAGAAGCGTCGAGGGAGAAGAATCGGTGACAGAGGCGGTTCACAGGTTGGGGAGCCTAATCGTCCACACCCACTGCATGGACTACATGAGGGTCTCGACCATACCCGTCTTGAGGGAAACCGCCCACAGACCCACCGTCGAGGTCATGCCCGGCGCCGGCGAATGCGACTACGTGGGGTTCATACGGGCGTTGAAGAAGATCGGGTACGGTGGGTACCTCACCGTCGAGTGCCATCGATCGGACATCTCGCCGGAGATACAGGCGGCCCAGGCTCTTCAAAACATGAGGAGGCTACTCCGTCAAGCAGCCGATTAAAAACTGTGAAAGTTTAGGATACTCGTCTATATCCGGGATGGGGTTCAAGCCCCACTAACCATCATTCGGAAGCCGTAAAGTCTCTCATAACCGGAGCATCTTCCCCTTCTCCCACTCGTAGTACTTGACCATGTTCCCGGCCTAGGTTTCAGGGTAAACTCCCAACGCGGCGAGCCTCGGCTTCAGGTGTTCATCGAAGTACTCGAGCATGGCGTCCAGTGCACGAATAGACTCAGCCCTGGTAACGTCCTTGGGGATGGTCTTCTCAAGCATCAAGAGTTTCTCCTTAGACAGCTTCTGCTCCAGCCTCCGGTACCCCACCCGTTCCCTGTTATCAAGAATATGCTCGAATGATATCAGGAGACCCCGATAGTACTCCACGGTGTCCCTCGACTCCCAGAGTTCCCCGCGGCCTAGCTTCGTTGTCGCGTAATGCAGGGCTACGTAGAAGTGTTTGACGAGGTTCCGGGAGGTACTCGTCGGTTACGTCGATGGAGGCCGTCTTGGACATCTCCACGACTTCATCGATGTGGCCGCTCGGGTCGTAGAGAACGTCAACGAACCTTCTATCCGGTCGGGGCTTTTCAGGGAGCACGTGATAGCAGTAATCCATCTTCACCCCCGGCTCGTAGACGACCACATAGGTGTGAGGCACAGTGGACATGGCCTCCGCCATGATCTGCCCCACCCTGCTAGCGGTCTTCAACCTGTCCCGCTCGGGTCCTTCACGGTCCTCCAAGCTGCTCAGTATGAAGAGATCAATGTCGGAGTACTCGTCGGTTGAGGGCATTCCCGATAAATATAGACCCTTGACCCTGTCGTCGCCCTTTAACACCTGTACCGCTTTCTCCAGCAGACGCCGGTGAATTGGTTGTTCCTTGAAGCGTCGAATACTCATGCTAATCAACTGAGGGACACTAGTAGATTAAAGTTAGAATAAAACCTTTACCCAAACACCTGCGTCGTTTTTATGCTAGTGCGCTTATCCACAGAAATTACACGATTACCGGAACCTAACTCCACCAAGAAACAACCCACAAGCAGCCAAACAACTAAAAAACAACAAAATTAACTAAACAAGCGCCCCCAAAAAACGCTTATAGAAACTAACCTACTATAAGGAACCCCCATCCACTCACAGAAGAAACAAACACGACGACTAGTACCCACAGCCCCTACATCACCTCCCCCAAGGCCCCCAGCATACCGTCGATGTACCCGTCGGGAATCCAACCCATGTTACCGATCCTGAAGGTCTTCTCCTTCAACGCCCCGTAACCCTGCGCCAACTCGTAGCCCCTCCCCCGCATCGCCTCGTAGATGTCGGGGCCCCTCATGCCCTCCGGCGCGGATATGCAGCTGATCGTGGGACTCTCGTAGCCCTCCATAGGGAAAGTGCCGAGTCCAAGCTCCGACGCCCCTCCTGATGGCCGCGTTACGCCTCTCATAGAGGTCGAAGTACCACCGCCTGCCGCCGCGCTCCTCGATCATCTTCAGCACCGCGTTGAGCCCCGCCACCTAGGGTATGACGCTGGTCATGGGTGTGCCCTTACGGCTGGCGTGGCTCTTCTCCCACACCTTCAAGTCGAAATACCAGCCCTCTCCGGCATCTCCCCGGACACGTCCAGCGCCCGCCCGCTGACGCTGCCTACGCCGAGCCCCGGCGGCACCCCGAAGCACTTCTGGCTGCTGTTGAAACAGACGTCCACCCCCCACTCGTCCACCTTAAGGGTGGTGCCGCCCATGCTGCTCACCGCGTCCACGAAAACCAGCTTACCGTGCCTCCTGCACACCTCGGTGAGGGCAGGCAGGTCGTTTATGAGGCCCACGCTGGTCTCGTTGTGGGTGATGGCCACCGCCTCCGCGTCAGGCTCCGCCTCCAACGCCGCCTCAAGCATCCTCGGCTGCATGGGCTCCCCCAGCTCCGTCACCACGGCTACCACATCCCTGCCGTTGGCACGGGCCACCTCGGCGAACCTCTCCCCGAAGCTGCCGTTCACACACACCACCAGCTTCTCCCTCACACAGTTCCTCACAGCCGCCTCCATGAACCCCGTCCCCGTTGAGCTGAACAGGAACACCGGGCTCCTCGTCTCGATGAACTCCTGTAGCATCCCCACCGTCTCATAGTGCAGATCGATATACTCCTGGCTCCTGTGGCTCATCATCTGCATCCCCATGGCCTCCAGCACCTCAGGGAAGCACGCCACCGGCCCCACTGTGAAAAGCTTCATAGAGGAGCCATGCGTCGATGAGGATAAAAACCTGTACCCACAAGAACACCCCATGGAGCCATGGAGACTGGAGGGAGACGAAGCCACCAAGCAGATAATAACAATACTCAAGGAAGCCGGTAGGCCGCTGACAACCCGCGAGGTCTCGGAGGAGACCAGTAAACGGCTCGTAAGGTGTCCCGACGCCACCATAGTCTTCCTGAACCGGCTTCGACAGAAAGGCGTCATCCAAGGCGAACGTAGCAAGGAGCGCCGCGGCTGGGTCTGGTGGGTGGACTAGATCCAGCTGAACGTACGCCCAGACCCTTCCAGGAGCGCCACCAGCTCATCGTAGCCGATCGCCTCGACCTCCTCCAGAGGCGAGTCGAACTCATCCCGAACCGTGTAGAGGCTCGCGAACCCCAGCCTCCTCAAGGTCTCCGGCCTAGATACGTGGTGCGTCCCCCTCCCCAAGAAGAGCACCGCCACCTCGTCCCCGTCGCCATGCAGTTCCTCGGCGAGCCTGAACGCGGTCTCGGCGTGGGCCCTGCTTATCAAGACGAGAGTCTTCACTTCCTCACCTCAATAGCTCGTTATAATGCTGCACATCTTCGCCATCTCTGCCAGCCTGTCGAAGTCGATGACCGTTACGTCCAGCGTCGGCTCCAAGTCATCCACGGTGTAGCCCCTCTCAGCCAGAGACTCCCCCAGCACGTATATACCTGTCATCTGCGACACGACGTCCAAGTAGTCCCTCAGGCTGTTCTTGTACAGTGCCTCGGGCATGAGTATCTCGACGCCGTTGTCCGCGAAAACCAGCAGCGGCGGGTAGTCCATCCCCAGCATGGCCGCCGACAGCCGGAGCCCCTCCTCGACCCTGGCGCCCGGTATCAGCCGCTTCCTCATTATAAGCATCGCGTCCCCCATGCACTCACCCCAGGAACAGCGTCCTGTCGCACTCCTCCATGAGGGTAACCACCTCGGCCAGGCTCGAGAACCTGGCCCCCTCAACCAGGTCCTCCTCACCGATCCCGCTGTACTGGCCCGCGGTGACGCACGCCAGCATCTCGGCGTCGACGCCCCTAAGGGCGTTGGGCTCCGTGAGGAGTTTCACTGATTCCTCGTTAAAGAACACTTTCACCGTGTGCCCCTTCTCATGGGCGGCCGAGGCCAGCCCCAGCATGTGCCTCAGCATCCTCGGGTTAGATATGATTATCAGGAAACGCAAACGCCGCTCGCCGTAAAGTTACGTGCTCAGGGGCTTAACGGTTTCCCCGTGTTCGACGACTTAGAACACTGAACACGGGGTGTTCAAATGCCTAGGATTATATCCCCATCGAGAGGCTCTATATTCGAAGAAAAATGAAGATTCCAGTCATGTCAGTGTCCTTGGACACCCGGAAACTCACGTCCTTCGCCCTAGTGGCCTTCATGATAGGCGGCCTCCTGGGCGGGTTCCTCTGGAACTTCGGCGGCGTATACGTGCCGACCTTGGACAGCCTCACAGGCTTCGGCTCCATGAAACAGTTCGGCAGCGTGGAGGAGCTGAAGACATACCTAGAGGACAGAGGCGAATCCTATCCTATGTGGTCTTGGCGAGGCGATGTCATTTTCGACCTCGCCGCTGAGGTTGGCTCCGTTAAGTTATATTCACAAGCCGTGTCGGCTGCTGAGGCGGCAACCGCCGCCGCTGATGCCAAGAGTGCGACCAGCGGCCTAACCGGCTTTGGCTTTGACTTAGACTACTCTGGCACAAACATACAGGTCGAGGGCGTCGACGAAGCCGACATCGTGAAGACCGACGGAGGCTACATCTACATCGCCAAAGGCAAGTCGGTGCTCATAGTCAAGGCTTACCCCGCCGAGGAGGCGCAGCTGTTGACCAAGATCGACGTCGGCCTCACGGTGCAGGACCTCTACGTGGCGGGCGACAAGCTCGTCGTCTTCAGCTACGTCGAGCCCTACACGGTGTTCTACGACGTGGTGATGCCCGAGTACGAGAACGAGAAGCCCAAGACCAGAGTAGAGGTCTACGACATACGGGACCGTTCATCGCCGGAGCTGGAGAGGGCGCTCACCATAGACGGCCTGTACTTCAACAGCCGCCTCATCGGCGACCACGTCTACTATATAGTCACCAACCCCGCGTACATCGACGAGGACGCCGTGGTGCTCCCCACCATACGGGAGGGTAAGACGTGGTGCGTCGTCGAGGCCGAGGACGTCTGGTACCCCAACGTCACCCGGGGCTGGGTCAGCTACCACACCATCACCGCATTCAACGTGCAAGACCCAGAGGCCGAGGTGAACGCCGAGACCTTCCTCCTAGACGCGGGGACCAGCCTCTACGTCAGCATGGAGAACCTCTACATCGTCAGCTACAACTGGAGCGAGGGCAGCGTCATCACCAAGATAGGCATCGGCGACGGCGGCATCACCTTCAAGGCCAACGGCACCGTGCCCGGCTACGTCCTCAACCAGTTCAGTATGGACGAGCACAAAGGATACTTCAGGATAGCCACCACCAGCAACAACTGGAGGAGAAGCGGAGGCAACAACGTGTACGTCCTCGACGAGGAACTCAACACAGTGGGAACACTCGAAGGGCTGGCCCCCGGCGAGGAGATATACAGCGCCCGGTTCATGGGCGACAGATGCTACCTAGTCACATTCAAGAAGGTTGACCCCCTCTTCGCCATCGACCTCAGCGACCCCGAGAACCCCATGGTGCTGGGCAAACTCAAGATACCCGGCTTCAGCAACTACCTCCACCCCTACGACGAGAACACCCTCATAGGCGTCGGCAAAGAGACCGAGGAAGCCAAGCAGGGCGACTTCGCGTGGCACCAAGGCATAAAGATAAGCCTCTTCGACGTAAGCGACGTCGAGAACCCCCGCGAACTCGCCAAGATAGAGATAGGTGACAGGGGAAGCGACAGCCCAGCGCTGTACAACCACCACGCCTTCCTCTTCAGCAGAGCGAGGAACCTGCTGGTCATCCCCATACTGGAAGCCCAGATAGACGAAGACGACTTCGCCGGAGACGTGCCCCCCAACTTCTACGGCGACTTCGTCTATCAGGGCGCCTACGTCTTCGACGTAAGCCGCGAAGGCATAGAGCTCCGCGGCAGGGTGACCCACATCGACGACGACAGCTTGCTCAAGAGCGGCTACTGGTTCGACTCCGAGTACGAGGTGGAGCGCAGCCTCTACATCGAGGAGAACCTGTACACCATAAGCCAGGGCAGGATAAAGATAAACGACCTCGGCACCCTCGAAGAGGTGACCACCATAGAGCTGGGTGACTCATGATGGCGCAGGGGAAACGCATCTACGGGAAGACCCTGGACGTCTACCTCTGCATCCTCACGGCGGACGGAGGCATAGGCGTCAGGGAGATCTGGCGTGAGCTGGGTTTCAGCAGCCCCAGCCTCGCCCAGTACCACGTCAACAAGCTCCTCGACCTCAGCCTCATCGAGACCGACTTCGACGGCAAGTACAGGATCAACGACCAGGAGAGCATCGAGGCGCTCCGCAGCTTCCTGCTGCTCCGCGGTATGCTCATCCCCCGGCTCACCATCTACGCCGCCCTCCTCATGGGGCTCATGGTGAGCTACGTCAGCTACTGGCCGTGGAGAGGCGACTTCAGGGACCTCACCGTGATGTTCATAGCGCTGTTCAGCGCGGGCGCCTTCCTCTTCGAGGCCATCAAGCAGTACCGGGGCCTCGCCTTCATGAAGGATACAGAGCAGCCCCCAGCCTCCTAGAAAAATGGAGGCTAGTGGCTGTCGAAGTACTCCTTTGCCTCCCTCAGTATCTCCGGCTTGGCCAGCAGCTCGACGAGGGTCATGCCCAGAGCCTTCGCGCCGAGAACCATGGCGTCGAGCCCCTGCTTCGTCATGGTGGCGTCGGCGAGCTGGACGCTGTGCCCCGGCGTCCCCTCGGGCGCCGACGCGATGCTGCTGCCCGCCGCCGGAGTCACTTGGGAGACGTCCCCGAAGTCGGTGGACGCCATGGGCATCGCCGTGATGGTTTCCCTCCAGTCCCGGACAGGAGCACCAAGCGCCTTGTAGTTGCCCCACAGCGTCCTCACCAGGGGGACGTTGATCTTCTTGCTACTGTACAGCTTCCTCTTGGTGATCTCCACCTCGACGCCCATGGCGTGGGCGGCACCCTCCGCGCAGCGGGCCACCTTGTCCACCATCTCCTCTAGGTACTCCTCGTCGCTGCTCCGCACCCCGAAGCTGCACACAGCCCTATCCGGGATGATGTTGCTGGCCATGCCGCCCTCAGGGATGATGCCGTGGATCACCAGGTTTGCGTCACGTCTTGCCTCCTGTCTCAGCATGTGGGTGGCTACGTAGCAGAGCGTGGCGGCGTTCAACGCGTTCCTGCCTTTCTCGGGGCTCGCGGCGGCGTGGCTCGTCTGGCCTTTGAACACCATCTCTAGCTGGTGTATGCCCAGCGACTGGCCTCCGACGCCCCACCTGCTGCCCGGGTGAAGCATCATGACGCCGGCTATGTTGTCGAAGAGCCCGTGGTCGGCCATGACCACCTTGCTGCCGGCGCTGGGGCCATGGCCTTCCTCCGCGGGTGTGCCCACGACGAGCACCTCTCCAGCAAGTCCAGAGATAGCTTTGCTCGCGGCGATGCCTGCCCCCACCGCCGAGGCGGCGATGAGGTTGTGGCCGCACCCATGCCCCACCCCGGGTAACGCGTCGTACTCGGCTAGCACGGCGACCCTAGGCCCCTCGGCGCCGCCCATAATGGATGCCTTGAACGCCGTGGGCATCCCGTAGAGCCCCCTCTCCACCTCGAAGCCATGGTCCTCCAGGACGGCGGTGAGCCTCTCGAAAGCCTTGAACTCCTCGCTTCCCAGCTCAGGGTTCTCGTAGAGGTACTTAGCTATATCCTCCAGCAGTGGCCTCTTCTCGTCAACCGTTTTCTTCACGATCTCTTTACGCAAATCAACGTCAGTCATCATTATCAACAAGGGATCTCCTCATCCCTCTATATCGTTTTCCAGCCCACCCACCTTCACCTGCCTCCCCCCCGTACAACGTAGTGCGTTCACGTTATAAGCCGAAAAACGGTGTGAAACCCGAGTGAAATGGGAGAGGTCATTGAAGCCGGAGTTCTGGAAGGAGTAGCCAGCACCACCGTAAAAAAGTTGCATAAGGCCGGTCTAGTCACCCTCGAATCCATCGCGGTGACTCCCCCACGCGACATCGCGGAGATGGCCGGCATGGGCATCGACACCGCCCTAAAGGTGAACGCCCTCGCGCGGCTCCAGGTGGACCCGGGGTTTGTCTCAGCCTCCGACATGCTGGAGATGCGCAAGCACAAGCTCCGATGCAGGACCGGCTCCGATGCCCTCAACCGCATACTGGGCGGCGGAGTCGAGACAGGCGTCATCACGGAGCTGATCGGCGAGTTCGGCTCAGGCAAGACCCAGATATGCTACACTCTCTCCGTTTTGGCACAGCGCCCCGTGGAGGAGGGCGGCCTCGGTGGACGCGTATGCGTCATAGACACCGAGGGAACCTTCCTCCCGGAGCGCGTGGTGCAGATAGCCGAGGCCCGGGGCTACGACCCCCAGGAGATCCTCGGCAACATACTCATCGCCCGCGCCTACAACAGCGACCACCAGCTACTACTCATAAAGAACCTCCCCCAAGTCTGCCAAGAGAACGACGTCAAGCTCGTCATAGTGGACAGCATGATAGGCCACTTCCGGGGCGAGTACATAGGCAGGGCGCAACTGGCGGAGCGCCAGCAGAAGCTGGCCAGCGCCCTCGGCAACCTCCTCAGGGTAGCCGAGGCATTCAACCTCAGCGTCGTACTCACCAACCAGGTGCAGGCCAAGCCCGACACAGCGTACGGCGACCCCAACAAGCCCACCGGCGGCCACGTCATGGCCCACGCCTGCACGCACCGCGTTTACCTCCGCAAGGGCAGGAAGAACACCAGGCTGGCACTGGTCATCGACAGCCCCTACCTGCCGGAGGAGAAGGTCAGGATAGCCATAACCGAGGCCGGCATCACCGACGAGGACGGCACATACCCCGAGTGGGACGACGACGAGCCCTTCGAGGACGAGCTCGAAAAGGAAGAAGAGTAGCTCACCGGATATACTCGAAGGGGTTCCTGAAGCCCTTAGCCACGAGAGTCTTGACGAAACGTTCCTTCAACGGGCCTATGCCCACGCCGTGCTTCGCGCTCACGGGGAACACGTAGCCCGCGGCCTCGTGGGGGGCCCCGCCCGTTATCCTGTCCAGGAACGCCTCCAGGTTCGCCGCGACCTCGTCCTCGCCTCCCTTATCGATCTTGTTCGCCGCCACCAGGGGGAACTCGCCCAGCGTGTCGTGGAGGTAGCCAACCATCTCGACGTCTAGGTTGATGAAGCCCTTCTTGGCGAGCCGCGCCTCCGTCTCCAGGAACGTCGTTATGTTGATCACATGCACGGTGAGCACAATGTTGGGGGCCTCGCACTCGATGAAGTCGAGTATCCTGTCCTTGGTCTCGCTCTCCCACCGTCTGCTGGCGTCCAACTTACGCCCGTACCCCGGCATGTCAACCAAGTAAAGGCCCTGAGCGATCTGGTATTTGTCGATGCTCGTCGTGGTGCCCGGCCGCTTCCCCGTGGTGACCTTGAGCCCCGTCAAGGCCCTTATGGTGGTGCTCTTACCCGAGTTCGGCCTACCTGTGAATACGACGTAGCTGTCAGGCATATCAGAATGAAATAGGTGTCTGCACTGAAAAAGGCTGTCGTCTAGAGCATGACGTCGAAGTCCAAACGCTGGGCGAGCTCCTTATACCTGTTCCTGATGGTGACCTCGGTCACCTGGGCCTCCTTCGCTATCTCGCCTTGGGTGCGCCGCTCGTCGGTGATCTGGCTGCTGATGTAGATGCACGCCGCGGCGATGCCGGACGGGCCGCGCCCGCTGGTGAGCTTCATCTCGGACGCCTCGTTCAGTATCTTCATGGCCAGCCTCTCCGTTTCACCAGTGAGCGCCAGCTTGTTCACAATCTTGCTTATGTAGCCCTGGGGGTTCACCTGGGGGACAGAAGGCTTCAGCTCCCGGAGTAGGAACCTGTAGTTGCGGGCCGCCTCCTTCTTGGTGATGTTGGCGGCCGTCGCCACGTCCTCCAGCGTCCTGATGACCCCGCACTGCCTGCACGCCATGTAGATGGAGGCGACAGCAACGCTCTGGATGGTCCTGCCGCGTATGAGCTGCTTCTGGATGGCCCTCCGGTAGATCATGCTACTGGTCTCGATGACGTTCCGGGGCAGGTTGAGCTTGTAGCTGATCTTGCTCATCTCGCTAAGCGCGTGGGCCAGGTTGCGCTGCGTGGAGTCAGAGACCTTGCTCCGCCGGTGCCACTTCCTGAGCCTGTAGAGCCTGGCCCTCTCCTCCGGGCTCAGCTTCCTGCCCGAGGCGTCACGGTCCTGCCACCCGATAGTGGTGCTTAGGCCCTTGTCGTGGATGGTCCACGTAACCGGGGCGCCGACCCTCGGCAGCTTGTCCCGCTGCTCCTGGTCGAAGGCGCGCCACTCGGGGCCATGGTCGATCAACGTCGAGGAGACCACGAAGCCGCATGCCTGGCATACGAGTTCACCGGTTTCGTAGTCTCGTAGGAGGTTGGTTGCACCGCACTCTGTGCAGGAGATCGTGTTACGAAGCTTGGTCGTCAAAGTACCCCTCACGAGAATTATGATTAGAGAAAAAGCCTCGCTTATAACTGTTTTCAAAATACGTGTTGTTAAACCGCTTGTTTTTCTCAAATATTGAGAAAAATTGATTTGTTATAATATTATGATAAAAAATTGACGCCAAAAGAAATATCACGTATTTACAGCCGTCACGCATGTATATACTGTATAGCTTGCATTATTCAGCCAATATACGTACCCGCATGCACCGGTAAACGTAAAAGGCGGTACTCCATATCACCGAAATATCAGGTGATAATGAATTTGAAGAAGCGTGTATACGACTTCACTGAAGGCAACAAAGACATGAAGGCCCTTCTCGGAGGGAAGGGCGCGAACCTCGCCGAGATGACCAGCCTGGGGCTCAGCATCCCGCCGGGGTTCACCATCACAACAGAGACTTGTGCCGAGTTCTTCGAGGCAGGGGGCGAGTTCCCCGAGGGACTCTGGGAGGAGATACTGGAACACGTAAAGACCCTTGAGAAGAAAACGGGGAAAAGATTCGGCGACAAGAAGTCACCGTTGCTTGTATCTGTCCGTAGCGGCGCACCCATCAGCATGCCGGGCATGATGGACACTGTCCTAAACCTTGGTTTGAACGACGGCGTCGCTGAGGCTATGATCGGGCTCGTAGGCGACAAGCGTTTCGTCTGGGACGCGTACCGTCGATTCGTAACCATGTTCAGCGACGTCGTCATGGGCTTGGAGCGCCACGACTTCGAGGCTGTGTTCGATAAAGTCAAGGAAAAGGAGGGTGTCGAAGGGGACACGGAGGTCAGCGACGCCGGCCTCAAGGAGACCGTCGAGGGTCAGAAGAAGCTCTACAAGAAGCAGCTGAAAGAGGATTTCCCTCAGAACCCCATGGAGCAGCTGAGACGCGCCATAGCCGCCGTCTTCAACAGCTGGAACATCCCACGCGCGGTCACATACAGGCGGGTGGAAGGCATCTCCGACGAGATGGGCACTGCGTGCAACGTACAGACCATGGTGTTCGGCAACATGGGCTGGGACAGCGGCAGCGGCGTCATGTTCACCAGGAGTCCCAGCGACGGCTCTAAGGGGCTGTTCGGCGAGCTCCTCTTCAACGCTCAGGGCGAGGACGTAGTGGCCGGGATCAGGACCCCCATCCACATCTCCGAGCTGAAGGAGCAGCAACCCAAGCTATACAAGGAGCTTGAAGACATCGCCGAGACTGTGGAGGAGCACTACAAGGACATGCAGGACATGGAGTTCACCGTTGAGAAGGGTAAGCTCTGGATTCTGCAGACGAGGACTGGTAAACGGACGGCCAGATCAGCCATCAAGATCGCGGTGGACATGGCAAAGGAGGGCCTCATCAATAAGAAAACTGCAGTGCAGCGCATTACACCGAACAACGTGGACCAGCTCCTGCACCCCCAGTTCGACCCGGCCGCCAAGGAGAAGGCGACGCTTCTAGCTAAGGGGCTCAACGCTAGCCCAGGCGCAGCCGTGGGCATTGCCATCTTCGACGCCGACAGGGCGGAGGAGCACGGGAAGGCGGGCGAGGCAGTCATCCTCGTCAGACCCGAGACAACCCCTGACGACGTGAACGGCATGGTGGTGAGTCAGGGATTCCTCACCCAGCACGGCGGCGGCACCAGCCACGCGGCCGTCGTGGCCAGGGGGTGGGGCAAGCCCTGCGTCGCCGGCTGTGAGGACATCAAGATCGACGGCAGCCGCAACCTGTTCACGGCGGGCGAGCATACAGTGAAGGAAGGCGACTGGATAAGCGTCGACGGCACCACCGGCGAGGTATTCCTCGGCAAAGTCTCGACGATGGAGACCGCCTTCGAGAAAGAGACAGAGCTCATAAATGCGCTGGAGTGGGCTGACGAGATCAAGAGCCTCGGCGTGCTGACCAACGCGGACAACCCTGAGGACGCGGCCAAGGCGAGGCAGTTCGGCGCCAAGGGCATCGGCCTCTGCAGGACCGAGCACATGTTCTTCGATCAGGAAGGCGAGGCGATCAGCCGCCGCGAGAACGTGGTTAACATGATCCTCAATTCCGAGGTAGCCGCGCCGCTGCTGAGGCAGTTGGAGGCGTCCGAGGGCGACGAAGGCTACGACGAGCTGAAGAAGAAGGTGGACGCCAACAAAGACGTCCAGGAGTACCTCCAGGCGCTGGAGAACATACTGCCCTTCCAGAGGAAGGACTTCGAAGGCATCTTCGAGGCCATGGACGGCTACCCCGTCATCGTGCGTCTCATCGACCCGCCCATGCACGAGTTCCTGCCCCCACGGGAGGAGCTTCTTGAAGAAGTGACCATGCTGCGGTGCAAGGGAGTCAAAGGCAAGAAGCTTGAAGAGAAGGAGCACCTGCTGCAAGTAGTGGAGAGCCTCTGGGAGACCAACCCCATGCTGGGCCTCAGAGGATGCCGCGCGGGTCTCATGTACCCCGGGTTGACGGAGATGCAGGTTCAGGCCATCATGGAGGCGGCGGTGAACGTCAAGAAGAAGGGAGTGGACGTGCACCCCGAGATCATGATACCCCTCACCAGCCACGTCAACGAGATGCAAGCCGAGTACGAGAAGCTGAACAAGGTGGCCGAGGAGGTGCTGGAGAAGGCAGGCATCGACCTACACTTCAAGATAGGCACCATGATCGAGATACCCAGGGCGGCCTTGACGGCGGACGAGATAGCCGAGAGCGCCGAGTTCTTCAGCTTCGGCACCAACGACCTCACCCAGATGACCTTCGGCATCAGCAGGGACGACGCGGAGGGCAAGTTCCTCCTCAACTTCGTGGACAGGGGCCTGTTGCCCGCGAACCCGTTCCAGGTCATCGACCGGGAGGGCGTCGGCCAGCTCATGAAGATGTGCGTCGAGAAAGGCAGGGCGACGAGGCCCGACCTGGAGATCGGCATCTGCGGCGAGCACGGCGGAGACCCCAGCAGCATCGAGTTCTGCCATCTCATAGGGCTCAACTACGTTAGTTGTAGCCCCTACCGTGTGCCCATAGCGCGTCTGGCCGCGGCGCACGCCGAGCTCGACCACCCCAAGAAGAAGTGACCTTCTTCTCTTTTCTTACATACGCCTAAATACAAGTTATCTGTATATTCCCGTCCATGACTAAACTGGACCATTTAGGATTCATGGTTAGCGACCTGGAGAGGAGCGTGGCTTTCTACCAGAGGCTATTCGGCTTCGATGAGGTTAAACGCTTCAAGTTCGGTGAAAGCAATATAGCTCTGCTGGACATCGGAGACGGGCTGCTTGAGCTCATCCAGAGTCACGAAAGCGCCGCCCCCCCGGCGGGGAGCCACATCGCCTTGCTTGAGCCGGACTTCGACCAAAGGGTCAAGATCTTGGAGGAGATGGGTGTGGAGAAAAGGCTTGTCCCGGGGCTTGACGGCGACCGGCTCTGCTTCTTCCAAGACCCTGACGGGCGCATGGTCGAGCTCACGGAGCTGGGCCTCGGCTCTTAAGCGTTAGAGCTGGCTCAGACATCCACCTCTAGAATATTATGTCGAAGGGTATCCCCCTCTTCGCCAGCAGTAGCCTCATCCTGCTCCTGAGCCCCTCGTAGTATGGGGACTCGTCCCGGGACGCCTCCCTGAACCTGCCAAGAAGCTCGGGGTAGTTGTCCCCCAACGCCGTCTCTATGCTACGCCAGTTACCCGCCTTGATGTTCAGCCTGTCAACTATGACCCTGCTCACCGTGTCTGCAAGCCCATCGACGAGGGACTCAACGCCCTCCTCAGAAAGATATGGAAGGAGGGGGCCGAGGAACGCGTAGGTGGGTATCCCGGCGTCGCTGAACAGCCCCAGGGTCTCCAGCCTCTCACTCACCGGTGACGAGTTGGGCTCGAAGACCCTGCGCACGTCATCGTTCATGGAGGTAATGGTTAGCCCCACCTCTGCTTGGTCGATCTCGCTAAGTACATCTAGGTCTCTCTGCACCAACGAGCTCTTGGTGAGTATCTCCACAGGGAACGTGTAGTCTCTAAGTATCTCCAGCAGGCTGCGGGTGGCTTTGAACCTCCTCTCCACGGGCTGGTATGGATCCGTGACGCTGGAGAACAGCACCGTGCCGAAGGGCTTCCGGGGGGCCTCCCTTCTCAGGCACTCGGCCGCGTTCTTCTTCACGTCCACGAAGTTGCCCCACTTCTCCCCCTGGTGGTACCACCGGGTCATGAAGCGCGCGTAGCAGTAGACGCAGCCGTGGCCGCACCCTATATACGGGTTCACTGCGTAGGTCACGCCTTCTATGCCGCTCTTGTTCATTATGCTGCGGCAGGTGGTCTCCCCTATATTCACAGGGGTATCCGGGGATGGGCTACCTATATATAAATCGCCATCACAGAACTATGTTAGTCCCAGTGAAACAGGGAGACGATAAAAGATGAAGATAGTAATCATATACGACAGCAAGACGGGCAACACGGAGAAGATGGCCAAGGCCGTCGCCGAGGGAGCCGGAGAGGTCGCGGACGTCGAGCTCAAGAAGATAGGTGAGGCTTTCCCGCTCACCGTGATGGCTGAAGCCGACGGAGTGCTCTTCGGCAGCCCGGTCTATTATGCTGACGTCTCCAACGAGATGAAGGGTTTCCTCGCCCACGTCGAGAGCTACATCAAGGCTAACAAGGAGAAGATACACGATCGTCCCGCCGCCGTGTTCGGTAGCTACGGCTACGACGGCGCCTGGATAATGGAGGAGCGGCTGAAGACGAGGATCGAGCGCCTCGGGTACCAGACATACGACGAGGTCTGCGTGCTGGTGGACACCGACATCAAGTACAACGAGAAGAGCCTCGACGCGTGCAAGAAGTTCGGCAAAGAATTCGCCGAGTCTATCTAACCTACTTTCTTATCCAACACGTTTAAACAGCGTGTACACCCTTTTTCTGCGATGAGCGGGCTCTACCCGGAAGAGACTTTGAAGGCGCACCGAGAAGGGTTTATCCATATACATAGGTTGGACGAGCCGGATAAGGGCTACTCCGCCGGGTGGAGCGTCGAATCTCTAACCTGCGACGAAAAAAATGACTGCCCGAAGAGACTTCTCGGCGGCATTCTGGAGCAGTTGGCTCAACTTCAGAGGGAGTGGGCTGGCCCGCAGGCAGTTAACAGCCTCGATGTCTACTGCGCGGCGGCGTTCAAGAGAGCAGGTACAACGGACTCCGAGCTGAGGGAGATCGTGGCTGGCTTCGTGTCAGAGGCTCAGCTCTTAGGGGGTCAGCTGGCCGTAAGCCTGGACCTTGTGCCTGACGCGACTCTGCCTTCATCCATGTTCGGCTTCTCTTCCGGCGACCCACAGACACTAGTAGCCCAAATGGATGGTTTCAACAGAGCCTTCGCGGACGCGCTTGAACACAGCTACCTGAGAGGCTCCTTCAGGCTCGTCCCTGTGCTGAACGTCACCGATCAAACTAGCTGGGAGTCTGATGCTCTCTCAAGATACGTAGCCCTGCTGTACTTGTATGGGTACCCAACGATACAGAACTACCTCACGGGGACGCTGAACCCAAGGTACCTCCACGAGCCCGAGATGACCGCGTCTGACGAATCCGCTTACCTTAGACACGGAGGCGTGCACGGGAACAGCGACAACCAGGGTTGCCTGTCCATCGTCACGCTGAACCTGCCGCACATCAGCCGCCTCTCAAACACAGAGGATGAGTTCTTCCACAGGCTCGACGAGGCAGTAGAGATCGCGAAGACCGTCCACGAGGAAAAAAGGAGGCACCTAGAAGCTTTGTTCGCCGAGGGAGGGCTACCCGAGACTGCTAGGCACCTTGACTCCTTGGACTGGCACTTCTCCGCCGTCAACGTGGTTGGCATGAACGAGGCTCTTCTGGATCTGATAGACGCCGGGGCCGGACACGTCGCAGGTAAGGCTGTCACCTACCGGCTCCTTGAGCATCTTGTCTGGAGGATCGAGGAGATTCAGGCGGAGACTGGGCGCCTGTACACGTTGGAGGCGGCACCGTGCGTCGAGGTGGGTGCGCTGATGGCTGAGAGGGAGGCGGCTAACCTCTCCGAGGAGCCGCATCTCTTCTACACTGCTTCCACGGAGCTACCTCCAGGGTATGGGGACGATCTCTGGGACGCCATGGAGCACCAGAAGAAGTACCACGGCATATACGCCGGGGGGAACGTCTTCCAGATCCACATAGCCAGGGGATTGAACTACCGGGAAGAGTGCAAGCTACTTCTAAGGCGCTCCTTGGAGGTTTTTGGCTTCAACCACCTGAAGGTCTCCCCCGTGTTCAGCCTTTGCAGGGAGCACGGCTACCTCTACGGCGAGCAGAGAAGGTGCCCCGTGTGCGGCGGCGGCGCAGAGATATACACGTGGGTGGACTGCAATCCACGGCCCCTAGACGAGCTGAGTACTGGACTGAAGGAGGCGCATAGGCGACGAGTCTACAGCGACGTAAAAGACAGATGAGAATAGAGCTCCCGGTGGTGGGCTACAGGAAGCTGAGCGTAGCCGACTTCCCGGGCGGGCTTTGCGCCGCCTTGACGGTGCCGGGGTGCAACCTCAGGTGCCCCCACTGCCCCAACGTGGAGCTGGTGCAC